>NZ_CP189852.1:6982500-7128814 GCF_050235535.1 Aliinostoc sp. HNIBRCY26 | reverse complement strand
CCTTTTTGTGGTTTAATGTCTTTTAACGGCTTATTGTTTGCAGTAAGCAGTGTTATTCATGAACATTGTTCACCCAAAACAAATTAATTTTTAGGCTAAATATAGGCTAATAGCACAGCGATGGAAAATCAGGGTCAAGACAAATATCAACAGGCCTTTGCAGACTTAGAGCCACTTTCATCTACCGACGGCAGCTTTCTCGGCTCAAGTCTGCAAGCACAGCAGCAAAGAGAACACATGAGAGCAAAAGTCTTACAAGAACTAGAAAAAGTAAATCTGCGTTTGAAGTCTGCAAAGACCAAAGTCTCAATTCGGGAATCCAATGGAAGTCTGCAATTAAGAGCAACATTACCAATTAAACCTGGAGATCAGGACACAAAGGGAACTGGGAGAAAGCAATACAATCTCAGTTTAAATATTCCTGCCAATTTAGATGGACTCAAAACGGCTGAGGAGGAAGCCTATGAATTAGGCAAATTAATCGCGCGCAAAACCTTTGAATGGAATGATAAATATTTAGGCAAGGAAGCCACTAAAAAAGATGTAAAAACCATAGGTGATTTATTAGAAAAATTTGCAGAAGAGTATTTTAAAACCCATAAACGCACCACAAAAAGCGAACATACCTTTTTCTATTATTTTTCTCGTACTCAGAGATACACTAATCCTCAAGATTTAGCCACTGCGGAAAATTTGATTAATTCAATAGAAAAAATCGATAAAGAATGGGCTAAATATAATGCAGCTAGAGCCATATCGGCATTTTGTCAGACATTCAACATTGAGATTGATTTATCTCAATATTCCAAAATGCCCGATCGCAATTCCCGCAACCTCCCCACAGATGCAGAAATATTATTAGGAATTACCAAGTTTGAAGAGTATTTAAACACCAGAGGTAATCAAGTTAATCAAGATGTAAAAGATAGCTGGCAACTCTGGCGTTGGACGTATGGAATGTTAGCTGTATTTGGGTTACGTCCTAGAGAAATTTTTATTAATCCTAATATCGATTGGTGGTTAAGTTCAGAGAATGTAGACTTGACTTGGAAGGTAGATAAAGAGTGTAAAACAGGTGAAAGGCAAGCTCTACCTTTACATTTAGAATGGATTGATGAATTTGATTTAAGAAATCCAAAATATTTAGAAATGCTGGCAACAGTAATTAGTAAAAAGGATAAAAGTAATCATGCAGAGATAACAGCTTTAACACAGCGAGTTAGTTGGTGGTTTCGTAAAATTGGCTTAGATTTTAAGCCTTATGATTTACGTCACGCCTGGGCAATTCGCGCGCATATTTTAGGAATACCAATCAAAGCGGCGGCGGATAATTTAGGGCATAGTGTGCAAGTTCACACCCAAACTTATCAGCGTTGGTTCTCGCTAGATATGCGGAAGTTAGCGATTAATCAGGCTTTGACTAAGAGGAATGAAATTGAGGTGATTAGAGAGGAGAATGCAAAGTTGAGGATGGAGAATGAGAGATTGAAGCTGGAGGTTGAGAAGTTAAAAATGGAGTTTGTTTATAAATATAGTTAAATTTATTAAGAAAATTGATGGAGATGGTGCATTGCGTTGTGTGGCAACACACCATACTTTTCTAACTATAGATTATCAGCATTATCAGCAGCTGGTCGCCGACGATATTGTTCCCGAACATCTCTTAATAACTTGGTTTTTGAACCGTTTGGTTCTAATACTTCTATCACTTCCCAAAGTTCGCCCTTGTGCTTAAGGTTAAATACCCAACGAATTTCCTTAACCTCGTCATAAGAAATACCTAGTTTATTTGCCATACGGTCGTGAAGTTGCAATTCTGACTCTTGGATTTCTCCATCAGCAATGGCAATTTCCCAAGCTGCACACAACATTAGGCGATGCTTCAGCCGCTCTTTATCGCTTTGTCTACAAGTTTTTTCTCTATGTTCATTATCGAAAAGAATGCTTGTTTCTATAATTTGGTCAAACGTTTTGCGCTCTTTTACAGCTTTCCAAACAAGAGATTGCTCTTCCTTTCTGATACCAGAGGTAGTTATTAGCCTATCTACCACATCTTTCTCTTGGTCGGCTAATTCACCGTCTATCCAAGCCATCGGTAATGTAGCAATAATAATCTCTGATAAAAACTTACTCATCTTAGCAACTTCTTCTTTATTGCTCCAGTTCGTCAAACCATTGTAAATTCCCAAGGTTGCTACTACTCCTAATCCAACAGGAGCAGCAAGTGTTAGTAATGAGTAGGCTGATGCACTAACAACTATACCCGTTGATACTCCAAAAAAGCCTTGAACAGCAGTCCAAATACTTGCCGGTACAAATAGTGATGAAGCAACGGCTGAAGTTCCAACACCAGCTAATGTTCCTAAAGATGCACCTGTGCCAAAAGAAAGTGTATCTTTTAACCAACTCTCACTATTATTCTTCTTTAATAAATCTGTATTTAACTCTTGATATTCTTGAATGGAGCTTCTACCAATATATAAATTCAATCCATCTAATTCATGATCAAGGTGGTTCTGAAAAGATTTATCAGCAAAGTCTATGCCTTTTTTACTACCGTCTTCATAGATTTTCTGGGTAGAATCATTAATAGTAGTTACAACTTTATGCCAGGAATTACCAAGGATTTTTTTCAAATTCTGAATATCAGCTTCTATCTCATCTAGTCCAGCAAAGTTCTCTTTTTTTAGTCTTTCCAAATAATAACCCTTATTGATAGCAAAAATCGTGTCTAAAATGGCAAGAGCAACTACTATAGCGATAGCAGCCGCAATAGGACTAGTAACAGCACCAATTAAGGGAACGCCAGTCCAAGGTATAAGGGAATAAGCCATAAAAGTCAAAATACTACCAATTGCCAAAAGTCCAGCATTAATAATTTTGCGCTCTTTGGCGGATGAATCGATATCAGAATACAAAATTTTTATCAGGCGAATATAGGAAGGAATTTTAGGTATACGAGTTAAGGTGAAATTAATGACAGTAGCCAATACAGGAACTAAAAGAGCAAAAATGGTAGAAAGGAAAGGTAAAATAGCCTGAATAACAAAGGAAAAAATTATGGGCATAATAAATTATTCCAGATAATACTTGTTTGGAATTTTGTAGACAATATTAATTGTTGTTAGTTTACTACTGCTACTTTCTCTCCATTTTTACGATTCATATATATATCTTGCAATGGAGTAAGGTGATATTATTTACTATAAAAATTTCAGTATTGATCTGCTTCAGAGAATTTCGGTAACTCTACAATTCTTTTTTTTACATGATAATACTAAGCAATTGGTAAGTATTGCGCCTCAGCTTGGTTAAAGTATTTCGTAATTAACATCAATTAACGCTGACGCACCCTACATGATAATTTTTGGGAAAAGAGCGTTAGAGTAGCTTACCGTAGTTATACATGATAAGGATAAAGTTGCAGATGGATGGAGAGGCGATCGCTTTATATATATTTCCATAGATTAGATATTATATTAGTATCGGGTTCTGGTAGTGTCCGTGTCTGCGAAAGACATTGTTTATCAAGCTGTCAAACGAGGACTGCAAAAAGATAGGTGGGTTATCACACATGATCCGCTAGTAGTTGAGCCTGGCAAAGATAAGGTGTCGGCATATAGGGTACTTCAACTAGAATGGACTATTTAATGACGAAAATAAGTTTTGAATTAATTATCAACAAATAAATGCTGAAAAATGTAAGATTAAACAATTACAAAAGCCACAAGAATACACAACTTAATTTCGATAACTCCAGATTACATGCACTTGTAGGTAAAAATAGTGCTGGTAAGACCTCTGTTCTGCAAGCATTATATAACCTATGTAAACTTGCCAATTCAGAGTTTTCTCAAATATTCAAAAAAGACCAATCTCCAAGTTTTATCACCACAATTGGTGAAGAAAATATGTCTGTACTAGCTAGTGGTTTTTGGACACAGGAAGAATCACAATATTCATGGGGTGTTCTTTATACGTTTAGCAAGGAAAACTATGGGGGATGGTTGCCGTCATTAGCATGGAAGATTGATGAAAAAGAAATTACAGGGGAAGGATGGGAACATTTTTCAGGATGGGATAACTCTTTAATAAAATCACCAAGATTAATCCATGATTATTTAAACTATGCTGTTTATCTGAAATTAGTAGCAGGTAATCTTGGCAAAGCAGCTTACAGTGATGAAATTACTCCTAAAGTAGAAACTGATGGTTCTTTCCTATTAGCACCTACTTTAGATTTTTTGCGAGATGAAGCTCCAGAAAAATTTGAATTAATAGAAGAAAAACTTAGTAGAATTGTGCCAAATGTTCGCAGAATTGGCATAAGGCGAGCAAAAGTTCCAGTATCTAGACAACGTTTCATTCAAGCTGATGGTAAGCGAATTTTCTATGAAGAAACCCAAGAAATGACAGGGCAGGAAGTGATATTAGACATGAATACAGGAGAGCGTATTCCAGCCCATGCAATTAGTGAAGGAACAATCTTAACTTTGGGATTACTAACTGTGTTGATGAACCCTAGTCAACCTAATTTAGTTTTACTAGATGATGTGGAACAGGGACTTCACCCCAAAGCTCAACGCGAATTAATGACTGTGTTTAAGGAAATTATTGCAGATAATCCAAATCTACAAATTATTTTTTCTACTCATTCACCATATATTGTTGATGAGCTTGTTCCTTCTCAAGTACATATATTAAATAACAGTAACTCAGGTTTTACAGTTGCTAAACGCTTAGATGAACATCCTGATGTGGAATGGGCAAAGCAAACCTTAACAACTGGTGAATTTTGGGATGCTGAGGGTGAAGAATGGGTTGTGGAAGGAGAAGTGAGTGATTGAGTTCATTGTCATAGTTGAAAGTGGCGCAGATTTTAGAACTGCTACTAAATTAGCCGAGCGTGTTTTATTAGAAAAAGTTAATTGGTTAGAACCTGAGCTAATACAACATATATTTCAATGGAGAGGATTAGAGGAAGAAACAGAATATTCCTGCTGGAGAGACATTCTTAAAATTATTGATGATGCCAAAGAGAAACTAAAATATAAACCTTCAAGATTTCTGGGTCATGATAGTAATAGTTTGCCGTTCAAAGCTGATGGAGCAGCATCTATTAAGGTTCTTAATTTAATTAGGTTTTTGCAAAGAACACGACAAATTAAAGCTATTTTATTGATACGTGATTTAGATAACCAACCAGAACGTAGAGAAGGACTTGAACAAGCACGTTCTCAACATATTGAACTACAACCAAAACTGGAAGTTATAATTGGTACAGCTAACCCAAAACGTGAAGCATGGGTTTTAAATGGATTTATTCCTTCTAATCAGCAAGAAGAACAACTTTTAGAAGCAATCAGAACTAAACTGAGTTTTGATCCTTGCATAGATTCACACAGACTACGCTCTACTTCACAGGAAGAACCTGAGCGAATTAGGAATCCGAAAGTAGTAGTTGAACAACTAACAGGTAATAAGATGGAACGTGAATGTCTGTGCTGGGAAGATACCAGTTTAGAAATTTTACGTGAAAGAGGTGTGCATACTGGATTGCAAAACTATATTTGTGAAGTTGAGCAATACTTGACTTTAATTATAGGATGATGAGGTTGGAAGACAAGCGATCACGCAACAGAACAAAGATAAATTTACAGGTATATGGACAGGCGATCGCTTGTTTCTAATCATGAATTCCTTGAGATAAAATACCTAAAATTTTATGGTTCTCCCAGAGTAGTTATGATATCCCTCTTCTGTCACTTTCCGAGATAAGCAAGTAGTTCAGAAGCTAAATCATCCAGAAGCATAAGAGGGTTTAAATTGATTCATTGCAGCAATTAAATGATTGAATCCCAATAATAAATGTGAATTAGGGAAAATGCTTAACCAGGGATAAATTAACCAAAATAGTAAAAGTGGTTGGATAATGAGACGTAGATTATTTAAAGTATTCTTCCATCCAGATTCGTGGTTCCATTGTGGATGATTAGAAAAATCAACATCCTTATTTTCTGGTGTCTCAGTTTCAAATTGACAAGGTTGATTTAAACATAAGAAGGCTGGAGAATTTAAACTAATCATCGTATAAACACTAAAAATAATCTCCCACCATCTCTCAATATGTTGAAAATTAGTGAAACGGTAATCTGTCCAGCCTAGTTCCTACTTACACTGTCGAAACCCATATTCAACCCAGGTTCTTAATCCATATAAATCGCCTAAAGTCTTCTTCAAATTCCCTTGAAGGTTAGTCATCACGAAGGAGGTAGAATTTTCTGGCATGGTTTCTGGGTCAGTAGTTATTTCCCAGTAAGTTATAGCTCTTTTTTTACCATAGATTATTTCTCTAATGTATCTAGTCTCTGATTTTTGATTGCTAAATGTTCTTTTAAATTTACACCACTTATTCGCTCTAACGCTTTGCCCTGAAGGCAACCAGACTCCATGATTACTTCTGATTGATACTACATAGCCTAAGTTATATTCAGCTATTTTTCTAATAAATTGGCTACTTTCACCATACAAACTATCAGCCAATACTAATTCAATATTGAAGCCTGATTCCATTAATTCTGTAATTATTTCTGATGCTAACTCTATTTTAGTTTTATATTTATCTGACTCCTTTAATGTTCCTTTTGGTTTAAATACTTTAAATATTAAGGGAAAAGTTATGTTAGCGTAAACTCCATAGGCGTTGACTGAAACTATCCCATTATCTACTTTCCCCACGCTTCCTAAATATTGTCTAGCTACATAATCTGTCTTTTTACCTTTTTTTCTGTCTCCTGTTTCATCTATTACTACCGTAATTGCTTGACCATTTAATTCTCTTTTTATTTTCTCTAATCTTCGCCTCTTCAACTCATTTACTGACCAGTCTGAATTGGCTATAAAATGATGTAATGATTGGGCTGAGTTTATACTTACTACTTTCGCTATCTCTGGTAATGATTTTCTTTTAATAGGAGAAATTATCCCTAAGTGTAAATATTTAAAACATTCATAATTTCTTACTTCTTTGAACAGGCCTTTGTACTCTGCACAATATTCATCTACGAGCGCAACTGTGGGCTGTGCATCTCTTGCCAAATGTTTCAGGATTTGTAATTCTACATCCATTGCCCTGCTTACCTTCCAGAGTTTTTTCTTTTAATCCTTTTATTTAGATTACTCGGAAAGTGACATAAGAGGGATAAATTAATAATAAAAACAGGCTAAGGATATTGATTTAGCAAGATTCTAGCAATACAAAATAGGAGATTTAATAAAAATACTATTTATTTGTTTGAATTCTTTGCTATGTAATCATTTAAGTAGAACGACTTGAAAAAACCAAACTATGTGAAGTAATGTAAAAAGTTTGGAATCTAGTTCGTAGTAAGGACTTCAGTCCTTATCATAGGACTAAAGTCCTCACTACAAACCTTGAAATATTTACACCGTTCTACTTAAGCTGTTAATAAATATTAACTTAACATAGCTAGTCTAGAAGAGCCAATTTTATTTATTTCTTTAATATAAGAATTGTTCATATCAAATAAAAAATCAGCACATTCCAGCTTTAAAAACTTCCAAATATCGCCTGTTGTAACTGCGCTTCTTCATCAATATTAATATTAAAATCTTTTTTAAACTTAGTTAAAGTAAAGTCACTATAGACCATTGGAATCACTTCATAGTTTAGGATAGCAATTTTGATTTAGATATTGGCAAATATTAACCATGTTGAACTACCTAAACTAACATTCCGAGAACTGCTTTTACAACCGGGAGAGGATAATCAAGTTGATAAAGATGCAACCCAGGCTTTAGTCGAGATGTGCGATTTCAGATTAGACTTACGTATAAAACAAAGTCTTGTATAATTTGCAACATTACATCCGGCGATTTCCCAAAGCTTTGTGATAAGAATTTGCTACAGTTAGTATTTTAGGTTGCAGGAACATAAAAGTGAAGATTTAATAGATTTATCTTTTGCATCCCTAAGCAACCAATATCACCTGACTATCATTAATTTTAGTGAGAACTACATGGCAATTTTACTAACTACACTCTACACGCAATGTAAGCCTGAGCGCGCTCAAGAATTTTTAACTTGTCTGGAGAGAAACCTTGCACATCCTTACATTGAGGCGGTGAAGGTTTTTTTAGAACTAAAAGAAGATTCAGATTATGGTTACTTGGATGGATTTTACCACGATAAACTAGAAATCATTCCTGTGCATCATCGTTCTACTTATGCTGAGTTGATCGAGGTGGCAAATAATTGGGGAAATGATAAAGTAGGCATTATTGTTAATGGTGATATTTATTTTGATGAAAACAGTGCTTTAGAACGTGCTGAAGATATTACTAAAGAAGAATTTTGGACTCTGTCTCGATATGAACCAACCAAAGATGGTGGTTGGAAACTTTTCCACATTGCTACGGCTGGCGCGCATGACTGTTGGATTTTTAGAACTCCACTAGCTCCCTTTAAAAATAATTATCAACTCGGTATTCAAGGCTGCGATTTATTCATAGCTCAACGAGCAATTGAGGCAGGCTTTAAAGTCTTAAATCCATGTCTTAGCATATTTCCCCGACATTTGCATCAAGTAGCGGGAGTACGCAATCATAAACTTGATCCGATTCGCAAAACTAATTATTGGCATGATCCAGAATATGCTCCATTGGGTACGCAAACTTATAGCTCAAAACCTTGTTCACTCGAACGCCGAGCTTATCTCTCAACTCGTTCACCAATGTATTTGGGTATGAGTTTAGTTGGACGTTGGTTATTGCCTATATACAGATTTGAGCCTATCAAAAATAAACTCGATGCTTTAAGAGGACACGGACGCACACATAATGCTAAAGCAAAAGTAAAATAGGTAATTATTTCATCAAAAAGGTTCAGGAGGAAAAAACACTTTGTCTATGTTTCCTCCGTTACAGATGAAAATATCAGCCAAGTCAGCTCAGTCTTACTGCTGCAAACCTCATCAATGGGTAAATTGCGATCGCCTACATTGTGTACTTTATCCGTTAGCGTATCTTATCGTAGCGATCGCCGATGGTGTGTCTTTTGTGCTATCAATCTTTGGATAACCAAGAAACATAGACAACAAAAGACATTTTCAGAGATATTACATCATCCCCAATAGTTCAATCACTTCAGATAAATGATTCCTAACTTTGTACAAGTTTAGTAATTTCTCTTAGTCATATCTTTTCGGGTAGTCCAAGCGTCTACCCTCAAAAGTCACCCTCAACAATGCTGACTGTTCCGGTGTCAGTGTTCCCATTTGATCTAGAATCTCAGTCATTATCTGTAATTGGTCAAAGGTAGGACGGATTAACCCTCTTCTTTCCTCTAACTGTTGCAGGGCTAAAGCTGGAAACGCCATCAGGGTAGTGAGGTAACTTGTCTTTTGTCCACCTGTTCCCGTAGGTCGTAATCCATACCGTTTAACCAACAGGCTTAATTCTGGAATCGTTAACAATTCCAACTCTTGACGTGAAAACACCATAAAATAGTATTGCCCTTTTTTAAAAGTGGTATCGGTGGTTTACAGTTTTCCAGACACATAGACCACCGATTTAACAGTCTAATCGATTGCATACAATCAATTCAACCGATATTTATATTTATATATAAATGCCTAACCCCAAAGGAACACCTGAAAATTTAGAACCAGGAATACGGAAAGGAGAAGAACCCATGACGGCTAATCTCAGTTTTCGCGTCACCGAATCAATGAAGCAAGCGGTACAAGCACAAGATGACCCCGCACAGTTTTGCAGAGATGCAATACGGAAAGCTTTAGACGAAAGTAGCAACCAATAGCAAGTAGGGTGCGTCAGCATTAACTAATTTTCATGATGAATATAGTTTACCCAGGCTGACGCACCCTACAGAACTGCTGTAAATTTAGTAATATTTTTACATATAATAATTAGCTAAAATATTAGTTATTAATGAGCAATTAAATATGGTAAACAATTGGGCTATATATTTCACTCTTCTTATATGTTGGCTTCTCTTGCCCATGATGTATGTAAATAGTAAATATAATCTTTATGCAAGAATGAAAATATGGTGGAAGCAAAAGGATAAATCAGGTATTGTTATACCGTCAATATTCTTCTTCGTCTTACCTTTTTTAATTTTAAGTATCTTGCAAAATATTGAAAATATTTACAAAAACAATAATTACTTATTAGAGAATCAGGTAATAGAAATAATACTAAAAATTATACCAATAACAACTATTGGCACATTTATTTTACAACTAGTTAACGAAAGAGAGAAAGTTCAGTCGGCAAAAGATAGTTTAGCACTTGAAATGTATGATAATTACCTTGCTGTTCATAAAATATACTTTATGCTTCAAGCTTCTCAGTCAGATGTAGTACATATAAATGTGTTTGGAAATCCGATTCAAGACATGAAAATTCTTTGGTCTGATAGCGCATATAAGCAAAGTATACAAGCACTTGTAAAAACGGAAAAAAACGTATATATAAGGTTAAGTGAAATTTATGGAAATGCTAGTTTGATTATTAATAGACATATTAATGATCCGCAGTGTAGCAACTATTGGCAGGCCTCCTTAAATAGTACACTCATGACAACAATATCTATATTACTTTCTCATATTCAAGAAGGTGTAATTGCTTTAAACAATAAATCCGAGACTGGCTTATTTGTATTGAATGAAGTAACCAATGCACATTGATAGCAACTAACCAGTAATATATAAGCGATCGCCTAACCACCACAAATTAATCTAAAATAATATCAACAAAAATAGTTTTTCATTTTACAATTTTCATATAGCCGAAATCTAACCAAAACCCAAAAACCAGACCCGATAAGAGTTATATTGTCTTAAGCAGCAAAAATATATTGTTCTCAGATAACCCTACAACCTGAATTTAGGCTAAAAATAGACTCTTTTTTCTCCCACTACCAAAAAACCTTACCTCATCTGACATCTGCACCCCATCGCTAGGTTCGGAGTAATCCCAAGAGTGCATTTGACGGAAGGGAAGACCCATCTTTTGGAAGACGTACTTCTCTTTAATACCAGAAGCGATTAAATCAGGCTTCTTAGCTTTAACGAACTCTTCAAATTCGTATGCGGTAACGTCATCGTAAATGATGGTGGCGTTATCGATGTAGTGGGTGGTACGTTTGTAGTCGTCGTTGTGGGCGAACTCGTAACCTGTACCAACAACTTTGATACCCAAGTCTTCAAACGCGGGAACAACGTGACGAGGACGTAGACCACCTACGTACAACATTACGGTGTTACCTTCCAAACGAGGACGGTACTTCTCAAGTACAGCATTCATTACTGGTGTGTACTTAGCAATTACCTTCTCAGCGTTTTCTTGAATCTTGGAATCAAATTTAGCTGCGATTTCACGTAAAGAAGCAGCAATCTTGGTGGGGCCGAAGAAGTTGAACTCCATCCAAGGCATACCGTAAGCTTCTTCCAAGCTACGGCAGATGTAGTTCATAGAACGGTAGCAGTGGATCAGAACTAACTTAGCAGCAGGCCCTTGGATTAACTCGTTGAGTGTACCATCACCAGACCACTGAGCTACTACACGTAAGCCCATTTCTTCCAACAGCATCCGGCTAGCCCAAGCATCACCACCGATGTTGTAGTCACCGATTAATGCTACGTCATAGGGGCTTGGCTCGAAGTCAATTTTGTTTTCTTTCTTAGCCTTGTCAAATTGTGGGAAGATCCAGTCACGGATAGCGTCGTTAGCAATGTGGTGTCCTAAAGACTGAGACACACCACGGAAACCTTCGCAACGTAGGGGTACAACTGGCTTACCAATTTGCTTAGAAGTTTTCTTAGCAACAGCTTCGATGTCATCCCCAATTAGACCGATGGGACATTCAGATTGAATGGAAACACCACGGTTGAGGGGGAACAGAACGTCGAGTTCTTCGATGAGTTTAGTGAGTTTTTTGTCACCACCGAATACGATGTCGCGTTCTTGGAAGTCGGAGGTGAAGTGCATAGTACCAAAGGAGTTGATACCTGTTACACCTACGTAGTAGTTACGACGACCAGACCAAGACCAGTAACCGCAACCTACAGGCCCGTGGCTGATGTGGATCATGTCCTTAATAGGACCCCAAACCACACCTTTAGAACCTGCATAAGCACAACCACGAGCGGTCATTACACCAGGAACGGATTTGATGTTAGACTTAACGCCGCAGTCAGATTTGCCTTCTTCGTGAACGTTGAGGTGTTTTTCGCGTTTTTTGCGAGATTTTTCGGGATAAGCTTGGAGAACTTCTTTAATAAGTTCTTTATTTTCATCTAAAAGATTCTGGTTTTCTGGAGGTGTCATAGTCTGCCTCAATGACTCTTACGAATGGAGAAATAGAACGGATATAGGGAGAAGGGAGGGGGAGAAGTGGGGAAGGGAGAGTGGGAAGGGGAATTACTTCCGCATCTTCCTTTCTCCGTGTCTCCTAATTACGGCATGACCTATTTAGCTGTAGCGGGCTTACCGATGATTTCAGCGTGCTTGGTGTCGTCGTCTAATAGACCGTATTCGATCAACAGAGCTTCTAATTCATCCATTTCCATTGGAGTAGGAATGGTGAGTTTGTCGTTGTTGATGATCTTCTTAGCTAATGCGCGGTACTCTTGACCTTGGTTGCTGTCTGGTGCGTATTCGTTAACGGTCATACGACGCAATTCAGCGTGTTGAACGATGTTGTCGCGGGGTACGAAGTGAATCATTTGGGTGTTCAAACGTTCAGCCAAGTTCATGATTAACTCGTCTTCACGGTCAACTTTACGGCTGTTACAGATCAAACCACCTAAGCGTACACCGCCGGAGTGAGCATATTTCAAAATACCGCGAGCGATGTTGTTTGCAGCGTACATCGCCATCATTTCACCGGAGGTAACGATGTAGATTTCTTGTGCTTTACCTTCACGGATAGGCATAGCGAAACCACCACACACAACGTCACCCAATACGTCGTAAGATACGAAGTCTAGGTCTGTGTAAGCACCGTTTTCTTCTAGGAAGTTAATAGCGGTGATGATACCACGACCAGCGCAACCTACACCGGGTTCTGGACCACCAGATTCTACGCACTTAACACCACGGAAACCGGTCAGCATTACTTCTTCGAGTTCGAGGTCTTCTACTGCACCGCGTTCAGCAGCCAAGTGTAATACTGTGGTTTGAGCTTTGGAGTGGAGCATCAAACGGGTGGAGTCAGCTTTAGGGTCGCAT
The DNA here is from genome assembly GCF_050235535.1 of Aliinostoc sp. HNIBRCY26. Lineage (GTDB taxonomy): Bacteria > Cyanobacteriota > Cyanobacteriia > Cyanobacteriales > Nostocaceae > Trichormus. The sequence continues at coordinate 7,115,539 of NZ_CP189852.1, read as the reverse complement.
CCTACGATCATGATGCGTTGACCCATTTCTGCCATAGCTGCGAGGGTGTTTTGGGAGGTGGTAGATTTACCGATACCGCCTTTACCGTAGAAAGCTATCTGTCTAATGTTTTCGTCAGTCATTGTTCTCTTTTCCTGCTAGTGTTGGTTAGTTGGTCGGTCTTTGTGTTTGGATCTCACGCCTGTTGAGCTATGGCTGTGAGGTTTGGTAGAACGTCGCCGAAGGGGGGCGATCGCTCTACGGAAAACAAGCTAGAATTTGTACTCATGATCGTTCGTTATGTAGTTGTGAAAGTTCTTGATTTAGTCCAGAGTCAATAGTCCAAAGTCCAAAGCTATGTATTTTTCACTATTGACTATTGACTGTTGACTGTTGACTCTTTTACTAGACTGCTTCTACTACTAGAGTGGGGCTGACGCGATCGCGTAATCTTGATTCAACTGCTATCTTTAATGTGGCTGTAGAGCTGGCACAAGAACCACACGCGCCTTGCAGCACTACTTTGACAATATCACCGTCTAAATCGTAGAGTTCTACATCTCCACCATCGGCTATCAAGACGGGTCTAACTTCTTCATCTAATACTTTTTGGATGAGGGCAATCTTTTGGACGTTGGTTAAGGGTCGTTTTTGCCCAAAATTAGGTATTTTCTCTGCCGGATTTGCGCTATTTGTGTTGAGATTCGTTACGGCGTTCTTTTCCTTTACATCTTTAATGATATCATCAATCTTAGCGAGACAGGAACCGCATCCGCCACCAGCTTTGATGTAATTTGTTACTTGTTCCGCACTGGTAAGGTTATTTTCGATAACGACGCGACGAACTTTGTTTTCACTAACACCAAAGCAAGTGCAAACTAACGCCCCTTCATCATCGTCATCATGGGCAGCCAGAGGAATGCCACGATAGTTATAGATAGCAGCTTCTAGAGCTTCTTGCCCCATCACAGAGCAGTGCATTTTGGCTTCTGGCAAGCCACCGAGGTAATTAGCAATGTCTTTATTTGTTACTTTCAGAGCTTCATCTAAGGTCAAACCCTTAATCATTTCGGTTAAGGCACTTGAAGAAGCGATCGCACTGGTGCAACCAAAAGTTTGGAAGCGAGAGTCCAGAATTTTATCAGTTGCGACTTCAACTTTGATGTGCAATCTCAGCGCATCACCGCAGGCAATACTCCCTACTTCACCGGTGGCAACCTTCACGCCAGGTTCGCCGTTTTCTTCGATGACTCCCTGATTCTTGGGATCATAAAACAGTTCTAATACTTTATCTGTGTAGTCCCACATGGCCTATTTTGGATTTTAGATTTTGGATTTTGGATTGCTGTAATGGGCATCGGGCATTGGGCATCGGGCATTGGGCATTGGTAATTATTTCTATTCCCCATTCCCTATGCCCCATTCCCCATTCCCCAGTCCCTAATTAACGATGAGCCAATGTTTGTTCTTGTGCTTGCAGCCAACCCGCTTCATCATTTTTGAAGGGCGAGAGAGCGCGGAGACGTTCGACAATTTCGGGCATGACTTCGATGACGCGATCGATTTCAGCTTCCGTAGTGTAGCGGCAAAGACTGAAGCGAATCGAACCGTGGAGGGTGGTGTATGGTAAACCCATTGCCCGGAGGACGTGGGACGGTTCGAGTGACCCAGAGGTACAAGCCGAACCAGAGGAGGCACAGATGCCATATTTATTTAATAAGAGCAGGATTGCTTCGCCTTCAATGTATTTAAATCCGATGTTAGTGGTGTTAGGCAATCTCTGCGTAATGTCACCATTAACTTCACACTCAGGAATCTTAGCGAGTAAGGTTTGTTCTAGGCGATCGCGCAGCCGTTTTTCTCTCTTAGTCGCTTCTTCTAAATGCAGCATTTCTAACTCTGCTGCTTTCCCTAAGCCGACGATTCCTGGTACGTTCTCTGTACCTGCTCGTCGGCCTCTTTCTTGGTGTCCACCAAGCAGTAAGGGACGAAATCTCACGCCACGGCGCACATATAATGCACCAATGCCTTTGGGTGCGTGGATTTTGTGACCAGACATAGTTAACATATCTATGGTACTGGTCTTCATGTTCAGAGGTATCTTACCTACTGCTTGCACTGCGTCTACATGAAAAATCGCGCCCTTATCCTTCACCCGCATCCCAATCTGCTCAATGGGGAATACAGTTCCAGTTTCGTTGTTGGCATACATAATCGTTACCAGGGCGGTGTTACCTGTCAATGAGGCTTCTAGTTCATCTAGATCCAATTGCCCCTGACGATTTACAGACAGATATGTAACACTATAGCCTTGGGTTTCTAATTGTTTGCAGACATTGAGGACTGCGGGGTGTTCAACTTGGGTGGTGATGATGTGGCGTTTTTCGGGTTGGGCTAACAAGGCGGCGCGAATCGCCGCATTATCACCTTCAGTTCCACAACTTGTAAACACAATTTCCGATTCATCAGCACCTAATAGGGCTGCAACTTGTTCTCTTGCTGTTCTCACTGCCTTGGCCAGTTGCCCGCCGAAGGTGTGCATACTAGAAGGATTACCGTAATATTCGGTCAAGTAGGGCATGATAGCCTCTACAACTGCTGGGTCTACCTTAGTGGTAGCATTATTATCCAAATAAATAACACTCATGTTTATACCCCTAAGATTTCACCCTGATGCTTTTGTAATTGTTCGGAATATTTCTGAGAATAGAAGTTATAGCTATCAAATATAATAAAGGTTGTGTCTATGGGTTGTTATGGAAAGTTGGGGTTACGCCAGAGTTAGTTCTGAGGAGCAGCAAGCAGATAAAGGTGCGTTACGTAAGCAAATCGAACGCTTGCAGAATGCTGGCTGTGCAAAGGTATACTGGGATATTCAATCACGAACAACCGAAGTCAGGGAAGGGCTACAACAATTAATTCATGATTTGCAGACATCTCCAACAGGTAAGGTTAAATCTCTGCAATTCACTCGGATTGACCGGATTGGTTCATCATCGCGGTTGTTTTATTCATTGTTGGAGGTATTACGATCTAGAGGGATTAAATTAATCGCACTGGATCAAGGAGTTGACCCTGACAGTCTCGGCGGGGAATTAACAATTGATATGTTACTTGCTGCTGCCAAATTTGAGGTCAGAATGGTGACGGAGAGATTAAAAAGTGAACGTCGTCATCGGGTAACTCAAGGAAAAAGCCACCGAGTTGCGCCATTGGGATACCGTATCAATAAAGATAAATATGTCCGCGATGAATCACCATGTGTTTGTTTACTAGAAGGACGCAGGGAATTAGCTGTATCTGACCTAGCTAGATATATTTTTCAAACTTTTTTTGAGTGTGGTTCAGTTGCAGCGACGGTGCGTAAATTGCACTCAGATTTTGGCATAGAAACAAAAGCTTTAAATTGGCATCAGTTAGAAAAATCTGCACAAATTGTCAGCGATGATGATTTAGATAAAATTGTATTTACTCCCAAGACAACTAATCATCCCCTGCGTTATCCGTGGTCTGGTTTAAGATGGTCAATCCCAGGTTTAAAAGCATTATTAGTCAACCCTGTTTACGCTGGGGGACTGCCTTTTGATACTTACGTTAAATCCAAGGGAAAACGCAAAAATTTTGATGAATGGAAAGTGAAATGGGGAACTCACGATGATGAGGCAATTATCACCTATGACGAACACGAACGCATCAAACAGATTATTCGAGGTAATCGCAATAATCGATGGAATGCTAGAGAAGATAGTGAAGTCAACCCATTTTCTAATTTACTGAAATGCGCTCATTGCGGTGGCTCAATGACACGCCATGCCAAACGAGTAGATAAGAATGGACAAGCTACCTACTATTATCAGTGTCGTTTGTATAAGGCTGGTAATTGTCATAATAAAAATATGATTTCATCAAAAATATTAGACATCCAAGTAATGGATTTACTAGCACAAGAAGCTGAACGATTAGGCAACTTGGTAGAAACAGATGAGCAACCCATTATAGAAGAACCCCCAGAAGTCAAAACTCTCCGCGCATCGCTGAATAATTTGGAAACATTACCACCAAGTTTAGCGATTGAACAAATCAAAAATGACCTCAAAGAACAAATTGCGATCGCACTGGGAGCAACCAATAATATCTCTAAACAATCTCTGATTGCTAAGGAAAGAATTATCCAGGCTTTTGCTCATAAAAGCTACTGGCAAGGACTCAATGCCCAAGATAAACGGGTAATCCTCAATGGTTGCGTGAAAAAAATCTCCGTAGATGGCAATTTTGTTACAGCCATTGAGTATCGTTACTAGTCAATGTTGCGATCGCGCTTTTACATATTCCAGAAAAAAAAGTGATAAATTAGTATGGCGAGAGATTTATTTCATGACATTGTGAGAGTATCCCTGGAAAAAGACGGATGGACAATTACAGATGACCCGTTAAGTATTCGTTGTGGTGGGGTAGATGTGCAAATTGATTTAGGTGCAGAACGCCTCATTGCCGCAGAAAAAGCTGGGGAGAAAATAGCAGTTGAAATTAAAAGTTTCGCCAGTGCCTCAAAGATATCAGAATTTCATACAGCCTTGGGACAATTTATCAACTATCGCATTGCCCTACGGACAGAAGACCCAGAACGAATTTTATATTTGGCAGTCCCCTTAGTAACCTATAACGATTTTTTTAGCCTGCCCTTTACTCAAACAGTCGTGCAGGAAACCAAAATTCTACTCCTAATTTACAACATTGAAATGGAGGAAATAGCGCAATGGCTAAAATAGATGAATATCGCCTAAAAGTGCAACAAATTTTAGATAAATATGCACAGTATAAGCCTAGTTATGGCGATGTAGAAATCGAGCTAATATTTGATACAGAACGTGACCATTACCAAATTATCAGCATCGGTTGGAATCAGCAAAAACGGGTTTATGGGCCTATTATGCACCTGGACATCAAGAATGAAAAAATCTGGATTCAGCAAAATACTACTGAAGTTGATATTGCTGCGGAATTATTAGAAATGGGTGTAATTAAAGAGGATATTGTTATTGGATTTCATACACCAAAAATGCGTCAACTGACTAGGTTTTCTGTAGGATAAAAAATTAGGATTTATCACAACTAATGTTTTAGTTTCAACTGTTTTCTGAGGAGAGAGTTGATCAGTCATCAGATTTAGGGTGTTTTAGTGAGAGGAAACATAATTACACCAAAAGAGAAAAGAGCGATACCTACGGTAAGCTACGCTAACGCCTACAGCAGCATAACCTATTCGCTAGAATCAAACAAACTGGAAACATCGTCCTATGGTAGCCATCTCTCAACCACCGCAAAAAATGACCATTGAGGAATATCTTACATGGGAACCTCAGCAAGAAATCCGCTACGAATACGTTAACGGCGAAGTTTTTGCAATGACGGGTGGTACAATTCCCCACAATGACATTGCACTTAACTTATACACAGCTTTACGCCCTCATTTACGTGCTAGAGGTTGTCGGGTGAATGTGTCAGACGTGAAAGTGCAAGTTACACCTCAAAGTCCTTACTACTATCCTGATGTTATTGTCAGCTGCGACCCTCAAGACATCAATGCGCGCAGATTTATTCAAAACCCCAAAATAATTGCCGAAGTTCTCTCCCCAGGTACAAGCGGTAAAGATAGAGGCGAAAAATTCACCAATTACCTGAAAATCCCTTCTTTGCAAGAATATTTACTAATAGATTCAGAAACCATCTCCGTAGAACGCTACTGTCGGGGAGAGGGCAGAATGTGGCTTTACTACCCCTACACTGAGGGAGATATGATTACCCTACCCAGCATCGAATTTGAATTTGCGATCGCACTACTATACGAAGGGGTTGTCTTGGGAGGAGAAGCAGAATAGCGGTTGAAAACGCTGGATGAAAAAATGACCTCAAAACCAGATTGCGATCGGACTGTTAAATTGCAACAAAAAGAAAAAAGCGCGTTTAGAGCAACAAATAAGGCCTCTAAATAATTTCTGTCTAATAAAAGAATATTATATAGGATTCCTATTTGATTTTTGAAAAGAACTCAGTACACTTTGATTCCTTCTTTCCTGTTCCCTGTTCCCTCCCTACGCAAATCATTTCAGGAATCAAAGCGGATTCCTATATAGGCTTTTGCTAATCAGAGTTACTAGCAATTGAGTAAATTCTCATATATAGATTAATACTCAATGACTGCATTAAAAAATATGTGTAGATGACAACCTTCTCACAGCCATTGAGTATCATTGCTAGGCGGTTTTGTTTTCGGACTTTGTTTTTTGTTCTGGAATAGCAGGTGTAGGTTTTAGCTCGGCTTTACGTTTTTCCCATTCAAGAACTGTGCGAATTACAACTTGTGACCAAGATTCGTAAATCATAAGTATCATTGTTAGCTAATTTGAGAATAGCGAAAGTTGAAATCTTTTTTGTTCATCGCAAGCCATTCGTGTGAAATAAGAATTGTTTAAAAGCTAATTTGTGAAATAAATTACAATATTTACCTTGTGAGGGTTTCATAAATTTAAGCTAATACAACAATTCTTGGATGAAACTTAGAACTGGTAATTAGTTGAGTTTCCTTCCGATTTTTCTTACGAATCAGTTCTGAGAGAACAAAATGTTGAAAGTATTTGAGATGCGATAAGTGAAGGGCTGACAAACTTACTGAGGAATTTGAGATAGATAAATGTGGTAACTGTACGTTAGAAAAGGAAATTGTATTGCAATAATTTTTCCAGGATCTGAAAATCTGTTGGAGAATTAAGTGTTATCTAGTAACCTTATATATTTGTATTAAATTATACAGCTTTCTATTTAATTATTCAAGTGTTTCAGCCAAAGTATCAGAAGATTGAAGGTTTTCTAACTCCTGCAAGCTCAAAAATGCAATTCACCCATTTTTTGCTTGACTAGGCAGAAACACTCCTGAACAATCCTGACTCAAAAATTTACTTCACTTCATTCATCATTAGACATCTCCGAAAAAGAATCTCAAACCCTTATGCTGTCTAGAGTAAAACCTCATTTCTGGAGATGTCTAATTTCGTGTCCTCTGAGTCAACCAGATGATTGCAGACTAGGGAAACAAATACGTCAAAGTCGTTTCTAATTTTATTTAAAAAGGAGAGGCGATCGCTCCGACGCTATTCATCAAACTCTTATACAGAGGGTATTTTTATCTATCTAGGGTTTGCACTCACGGCAGGCTTTTACTTACATTCTTGGGATTGGTGGTAACTTTATAGTTAAACCGTAGTCAAAAACCATTTAGCACAAATCGTAATAATCAGGCTTAGAGAGTTTTATACCACTCTGTATCTTTTAAATGGAGTCAATATCTCTGCCATGAGTGCGATCGCCTCCCATCAAATCAAGATAGGAAAAGCCAAACCGTAAGTGATTGCCCCCATCGATACTAAGGAGCTATCTTGGCATAAAAATCTTCATCGGCACGCCCAAAAGCAGGTCGCTGCATCAAGCTATTGATATATTCAGCTAAGGGATCATCATCTTTGAGCATTCCTAGCTTCTTAGCCCATAGCAAAACTCCTCCAGTGACAATATCAGCAGATGTTAGTCTATTTGCTACTAAATAATTTTTGCCCACTAATACTTCTTTTAGAGGTTGAGCAACGCGGTCAAACCATTGTTGAGATTCTTGCCGTGAAGTTTCAGACCTGACAAAACCCGGCAGTAGTTTTTCTGGCAGATTTGGCAGCACATTAAACATATAATGCTCAACCGGCGGCTCTAGGGTAACTGCGGCATAAAAAAGCCATTGCTGATAATAAGCACGTTCAGGACTATCTAGCGGTGGAGCAAACCCCATTTCTATATATTTTTCTGCCAGATAACTACAAATAGCAGCAGACTCAAAAATCGTTACTTCCCCATCTACCAAGACTGGTACTTTACCGTGTGGGTGCAGTTGTTGATATTCTGATTGTTTTGTCATACTCATATTGACTCGCACTAAGTCATAAGCAATTCCCATTTCTTCTAAAAGCCACCGGGGGCGTACTGCTCTTGTTGTGGGGATGTAATATAGCTTCATCGCTTCTCCCAAAGCCAATAGTGTCTATTATTCTTGGGCATAAAGTTCTTCCCACTCAAAAAACTTAGTAAAATTTTGAATTTCAGTCTAGTATTGCTTCTATTGGTCAATAAAACTCTCGTTTTCAAAACCTACACGCCCACACCCCTATACCCCTATACCCTCGCCCAAACCCTTTATTCTTCGTATCACTGTGTAAGTCCTAAGAAGGTTCAAACCCATGATTAACTAGCAGCAGACTACAAAAATACAATTTACCGGAAGCTGGAGTTAGCTGTATATCTCATTTAGGGAAAAATAAAGTGGCGTTGCTGATTAATGGGATGATTTATGTTTCGCGCAAAGGTGCAAAGCCTCAAAAAATCGTTAGTTTACTTTGCTAGAAAGCTTAATTCATCCCGCATTGATGCAACGCCAATAAAGTTAATTCCTGTGAGGATACAAAATGTCATATACAGCTTATTTAAGCTCTATTAAAAATGAACTCCAAAGAACTGGTAAACCAAAAAAAAGCCTGCGAGTGAAAACCATCATGGAACAGTTTGGCTATCAACGGAGAAGTCTGGCATTCATTGATGAGTTTAATGCTACTCTGGATAACTTAGGACTCTGTACCGAGCCAGGGTTTGATTTATACATTCCCTTAGACACTAAAATTAATATTTCCCTCAAAGGTGTAGCAATTTCTGAAGAATTATTAACAACTCAACCAATTGCTCAAAAACTGAAAGAATTGATTCAAGTCAAGCATGATTTCTTTTACTATTTATTTGACTTTGGCTCAGATCAGGAGTATGAACGTTTCCAGTCTTGTTTAGATTCTAATCAACCGATGGGGATTTTTCTCATTCCCCAAGCTGGGGATTTCTTTTCTGATATTGTAGTCAAAGTCTTAAATTATGAATTGATTAGAAAATTTCAATATCAAGGCAGTAGTGAAATTCCTGTTGCATCTGTAAGACAGTTCTCTAATAATATTATTGACTCGGACGATAGTGATGAAAATGACAAAAAAGACTCTCTTCAAGGAGCTAACATATTTCATTTTTATAGCTCAACTATGACTAGTGTCATCTTGGGCAATACTGGCTTAGAATTGCTAGATTCTGAACAATTCGACGAGCAATTTTCTCATATATCTTTAGCTTTAAACAAATATAATTCAGCCCAATCATTTATTTTATTTCATTGTCCATCATTATTAGAAATTCAATCCCAACAAAAAGAAGATACTTTAGGACATTTAGTAGATAGAGTTGCTAGTAAAATCCCCTTCACTTTTACTCTGAGATGTAAATATAACCAGGAAGCTGAAATTGAGTATAAAGAAGAGATATTAGCGCATTTCCGTCTGCTATTAGAGTTACCTTATTATGAGACAGATGAAGATGATGTATCTCTACTAAATTATTTTTTAGAACTGCAAAAAGCCCAGATTCAGGCTGAATCACAATTGTTGCTGAAAATGAACCCCGAACATCTTTATCACCTTAAATGGCAACAGGAAAGCAGTGAGTATATCTATCTCAAATATTTTGCGATTAAAACTTTAGAAAGTTTAGGATATGAATTATCTCATATAGGCTGTGAGGTAGAGTTAACTTCCCAAGATGAAGAAAATACAGATGATGAGCAGGAATCTGAAGAATATCAAAGCGAAACCATAGAAGTTTATATCAAAAATAAGATTGTGGTGGAGATAGAAACTCTGAAATATCAAGAGTTTGCCGATAATAATCTCTTTTTTGATATGATTAAAAGAATTATCCGCAAATCCCAGGTATGGCCTAATAATCTGGAAAGTTTTTGGTTAGTAGTACCTGGATTTGAAATTGCCCGCAATTACTATCAACTGAAAAAGACAAAAGAAATTTTAGAATATAAATTGGCAGGATACTATGGTGCTAACTTTAAAGTGATTATCATGACACCGGATTATGAAAAACATCAATTAGTACCTGTCTCCTTTGAAAATATAAATTATCCGACGTTTAAATATACAGTTAGAAAAAATATTACCAATCAAATCGTTCCAGTTGCGAAGACAGTAAAACTTGATTTTAGCCAAGTCAAAGGACTCTATGAAGAAAAGGAAAAATTAAGGAAGCTGCTAAAACTGCAATTGCAAGGATACAAGGGGGCGGTTGGTGGTATTCTTTTCTATGGTTTACCTGGATGTGGTAAAACCCTACTAGCTAATGCTTTTGCTAATGAATCAGGACGATATTTCTTTAAATTTTCACCTGCGGATATTGTGAGTGTTTGGATAGGTCAAAGTCAGAAGAATATTCGAGATATTTTTGCTCAAGCTAAGAAAAAAGCACCTTCAGTTTTATTTATCGATGAATTAGATAGTATTGGGTTTAATCGTCATGAAGATAATGCCCACACTGACCAAAAAGCCACAATTAATCAATTATTAATTGAACTGAACAATATTAAAGATAGTGATGTTATAGTGATTGCTGCTACTAATTATTTAAGTGGGATTGATAGTGCATTGAAACGTTCTGGGAGACTGGATTGGAAAATTCCCATTTTCCCACCTAATCAAGCAGAGAGAGTGGAATTATTTCAGCACTACTTATCACAAATTAATTTAAATCAGTTGGTTAATTTTGAGATGTTAGCCGAGAAGAGTGTCAGATTTACTTCATCTGATATTGAGTTAGTATGTCGAGAGGTGAATAATGCTATTTTGCTGGAAGAAATCAGTTCATCTCTGACAACTTCAGATGTGATTACTTATATTCATAATCTCCAAGATGGTGGGTTAAGTTTAAATCAAGAGCAAGTGCAAGAATTTTTGCATGAATGTCAGAGATTGAGTGTAAAAAATGCGAAGTTGGAAAGTTTGAAAGTAGAGTGGGAAATTGAGTAGAGTCAGAGGATATTGGAAAAGTTCTGAGTGATGTATTCAATATAGGAATCCGACTAGCTAGTAATTGTTTGATTGCAATCCGCACTAGCAGAGTTATCTTCCCGACACAGCATCCACTTTGTCCATGCAGAGATCGACTCAATCGACTATTCCTTATACTTTCAGGCGGGTATAGAACCCTACTCCTGCACCGGATACCACCGCATCATCTCCGCAACTGCCACCGCCTTACCCTTCGGCGTGTACATGAACTCACCCGACATTGCAATCACAATCCTGTTTTTCCTTACTCCATCAAACCAATCCTTCACAGCAGATTTAACCCGCGCTGACTCCGGCTTCCGGTGCTTGATACCCTTACTCATTCGCAGTGCTTATAGATAGGCGATGTCTACGACAAGCCGCTAAGAGCATCTACGCACCCGGTACATTTTCCCAGTACCGCTTGTCGTCCCTTGAAGGCGTTGGTAGTGGGAAGGTGTGCTGAAATATGCGCTTTAGTTACAATGGCGATCGCAATCAAGCCACTACATGAATCAATTCAAAATTCAAAATTCAAAATTCAAAATTCAAAATTAAAGACAGCCATCCACAAGGGGTAGGGTTTCTACCTACCTTGGGAAACAAGGATTCTTTCGCCCACTAGGAGCGTTAGCGTAGCGGGACGCAAGTCCGGTTTTGAACCTAGCTTTTTCCTATAAACAGGTAATCGCTACCCCTCTAGTTCAACCAACGACCCTGCCTGCACAACCGCAATCCATTTATTTGACCTATTTTCTCATCAAATAGAAAAATCTGTATCTTTAGATACTTTTTGTCGCTTTTTTGAGAAATGTCATGTTATCGTAACTTTAATCAAGTCTTGCTCAGTCAATTCCGAGAGTTATAATTATCAAGTGGTTCATGATCGACTATCAGAAAGTTCGGTTGAAATGGGAAAATTATTGGTTTAAAACCTTTGGCAGATGGCGCTCATGTCCGCTGACCTGTCCCATAGACAGGCCTCATCATCGGCACGTTTTTTGGAGTTGGATTGGGAGTTTCTTGGCCATCACTGCAACGTCTTACCTTGCTGTAAAAACTAATTCTCCTTTACTGATGGCTCCTTTTGGTGCTACAAGTGTCTTGATATTTGGTGTCCCTGAAAGTCCTTTGGCTCAACCTCGTAATGTCATTGGGGGTAATCTTTTAGCTGCTATTGTGAGTCTGATAATTCTGCATTTTCTCGGTTCTTCTCCCTTGGCAATGGGAATGGCTGTTTCTAGTGCAATTGGAATCATGCAGCTTACCGGAACCCTACACCCACCTTCGGGTGCTGTTGCATTAGTCGTCATGATGACCAAACCCGACTGGCCATTTCTGCTAACACCTACCTTTGAGGGATCGATGATTCTAGTGCTATGCGCTGTGATCTTCAATAATTTAGCCCAAGAGAGGACATATCCACAACACTGGTTTTGACTCTCCCTAGCAAAGCTCTTCATTCACCAAGGCCGCGCCTTTGACCGTGCAGCGATCGCTTCGCTTGACCATTCTTCAGGTTGTGACATGGGCGCGGTGAAGGTTTTACCCTTACTCCCCCACTGGACACCGCCGCATCATCTCCCGCAACTCCACAGCCTCCCCACCCGGCGTGTACACAACCTCACCCGACATTGCAATCACAATCCTCTGCTTCCTTGCCCACTCAAACCAAGCCTTCACCGCAGATTGAACCAGTGCGGATTCTGGTTTCCGTCCTTCCTTATAAGCAGCAACAAACACAGCCTCTGGTGATTTAATCCCTTGCCAAGTTCGTTTCCTTCAAATATGCGATGTCTACGACAAGCCCCTAAGAGCGTCTACGCACCCGGCACTTAACACACCACCAGGCTACACTGGCACAGAACTAGCAAGAGTTTATCTCAAAAATCTCAAATTGGGGCTGATTGTGGCGCGACAGATGAATTTACGCCTTTATCCTCTGTCTAGCTATCCCTTGCATATTATGCCAGTGATGCGCGATCGCCCCAACTACCATATCCAAGCGCGGACTGTGGGCTATGATAAGTTTCTGCACGCCGGGAAATGTACAGGCACACATCTGCATTTAGAAGTCCCTCCTGGGATAATTGATCCTCGCGTTGCAGTCTCTTACAACTCAACATCAGCCTAGCGAGAAGAACTACTAAATATCTACAATTTAGCTACAGCTTGCGACTCTGCCCTCATTGCTTTAACACGGGCTTGTCCATTTTATGACAATACGGTTCAGATAAGAAAAATAGATTTCAACAAAACCAGCAAATGATCACTCAACAAAAAACGAAAAAATGATTTTGGAGGGGGTTTGGGGGACGCAACCGTCCCCCAATCGGGGGCTTGGGGGAGAATCCCCCAAATCTTGCTCATGGTCTAATAGGTAGAGCAAGCAAAAATTGAGAAATCAACTCTCACCACCTTAACTGAACCGTATTGCATTTTATGAAGGGTAAATCAAGGAAACCATTCTGCATTAAGTAATATTCCTTACTCTCCTCACAAGTTCCTCAGAATTATTCTTTAATCTCAACCTAGAAGCAGATTCACTTAGCAATTTTGAAGCTAATGACAACTTTTGCTTTTTGCGCTTCAGAGGAAAAGTTTATGGATATGCTAACAGAACCGTCCCAATGGAAATCACAGAGATTTGAGTTGAATTATGTTGGGTTTCCTACTCAATGTCCTATTACTGTGGCAATTAATTTGATTGAATTATCTCTGAAACAACCACGGCGTTATTTTGACCCAAAAAAGTTGGCTCAACTTGTAGAATCGGTGAAAGAATATGGAATTTTAGAACCGGTGTTAGTGCGTCCACTTCCTCACGGTAAATATGAATTAATTGCTGGAGAGAGGAGAATCAGAGCCGCACGCATTGTAGGATTAGAAAAAGTGCCAATTATTTCTCTAGAGCTAGATGATCAACAAGCTCTACAAATTGCTCTGATGGAGAATTTGCAACGGGAGGAACTCAATCCCGTTGAAGAAACAGAAGCCATACTAGAACTACTATGCCTATCTCTAAAAGAAAGTGCCAATGAAGTCATTTCTCTCTTACACAGGTTTTTCAATGCTAAACAAAGAGGTCAAACGCTGAATCAAAACGATCTAATCAAAGTAGAGCAAGTTGAGTCTATATTACAGGCTATCGGAAAATTTAATGCAGCTAGTTTCCGTTCTAGTCGGCTGCCTTTATTGAAACTACCAGAAGAGATTCTGACATCTCTGCGACAAGGTGAAATTGAGTACACCAAAGCCCAAGCCATATCACGAGTTAAATCTGAACAACAGCGCACCGAATTACTCAAGATAGCGATCGCCGAAAATCTTTCTTTGAGCGAAATCAAAGCTAGAGCTAAGGTAATTCAATCTGAATCTGTATCACAATCACAAAATGATGTAACTGAAAGGTTAAATGAAATTAATAAGCTACTACGTCAGAAACGCAATGCAATCAAATCTCAAAATCAAGAGAAAATTAACAAGCTATTAGATGAAGTAGAGAAATTAATTGCAGAAAATTAAAAAGGTAGACATACTTGTTTCAGAAGTACGCAATTTTTCTTAATACAAGGAAATCTCAAAACCCTTGAAAAATCGCCTTTGTGTTTTTAGTCACTTATTGACTATGTATATCAATGTGTATATAGCTAATAAGTTGTAAAAAATCCTTGACTCAAATATCAAGCAAGTAAGAGACTAAATTGCATAAGAGTTTTTACGGATTTGAGTATGCCAAAAATTAACATTTTGCGGATGCCATTTTTCCGCATATTTCCTATGTAGATTTGGATGTTTCACAACAATTCAGAAACTAGAATACCCTTTTAAGGAAGCAAGCTACAGAAATCAGAATGCTCTAAGCATATTTCAAGAGCAATATGATCTCCTTGTGGGAGACAGTTTATGATGTATCAAAATCAAACTTTTATATTATTGAGCATATTTTGGTTATTGCCTACAATCGCCAAAGCACAAATTATATCTGCACCTGATGGTACGGGTACAGTTATCAAAACCAACGATAACAGCATTAATATTACTGGCGGTAGTTTGAGTAGCGATCGCGCTAACTTATTTCACAGTTTCTCAGAGTTTAATGTAAACACCAATCAAACAGCTAACTTTATTTCTCAGCCGTCAATTCAAAACATTTTGGGACGGGTGACAGGTGGAAATTCCTCTTTAATTGACGGACTAATTAGAGTCACTGGTGGTAATTCCAACTTATATTTAATGAATCCAGCAGGGATTATATTTGGTCGTAATGCTAGTTTAAATGTGCCTGCTTCATTTACAGGAACAACAGCAAATAAAATTACCTTTGATAATAGTTTGAGCTTTGATAGCTATAGTGTAAATAATTATGCAGACTTAGTAGGAAATCCGTCAAATTTTGTTTTTGATGTTAGTCAGCCAGGCAGCATTATCAACGCAGGTTCTTTAGCAGTTCCTCCAGGACAAAATCTGTTTTTACTAGGTGGTAACGTTGTCAATACAGGAACATTAACTGCACCAGGGGGTAAGGTTGCGATCGCAGCTGTTCCAGGCTCAAGTTTAGTGCGTATTTCTCAACCAGGACATCTGTTGAGTCTGGAAATTGATTCAAAAGCAATCACACCGTCTGGAATTAACCCTTTGAGTTTACCAGAATTGTTAACAGGCAAAGGTCAGGACTTAGATATAGGAACTAAAGTTGATAATTCTGGATCTGTCAAGTTGACTAATTCTGAGGTCAATTTACCTAGTAAAGATGCAGTAGCTATTGCTTCCGGTGTAATTGATGTTTCTGGCAATATTGGCGGTACGGTGAATGTAGTAGGAAGCAAAGTAGGGATTATTAATAGCAACATTAACGCTTCTGGTACAAATATAGGAGGAAAGGTATTAATAGGAGGAGATTATCAAGGTCAGGGAACATTACCAAATGCTTTGCACACATTTATTGATAATAAATCTACAATCAATGTAGATTCTCTCTTAAATGGAGATGGCGGACGGGTAATTGTTTGGGCAGATAAAATAACACGTTTTGATGGCAATATCAGTGCAAGAGGGGGAAGAAATTATGGTGATGGTGGATTTGTAGAAGTATCAGGAAAAGATAAATTAACTTTTTCAGGTAATGTTGACCTGACAGCTTTTAAGGGTAAGTTAGGAACATTAATTTTAGATCCAAGCGATATCAATATTGTAGATAGTGGTGGTACAAATAATTCTGAAATTACTAGCGATAATCAAATTTTAGCTAATGATAATCCTAGTGCAATATTCTCTATTGATAAGACTATTCTCGAAAATTTAAGTGCTAATGTTCTGCTAGAAGCGACTAATAATATAACTGTTCAAGATGGTGTATCACTAAATTTTGTTAGTGGTGGTTCTATTAGATTTACCGCAGATAGTGATAAGAATGGTATAGGGTCTTTTTTAATGGATCAAAAACAATCCATTACTGCCCCTAGTAGGGATATCTTGATCTCAGGAACTCACATAATCACAGGTAATATTAATACTCATGTTAAGGATAGGCGTGGTGGTAATGTTAGTTTGTCAGCACAACATTCAATTCTAACAGGAGCAATTGATACTTGGGTAAATGGTGGAAGTGGTGGTAACATTGACCTGAATACAGGTAGTAATGGTGTAATTTCCACAGGTAATTTAAATTCCTTAACTTATGAAGGTAATTTTGGCGGGGATGTAAATATTAATGCTAATGGCGGCAATGTTAAGACTGGAAGCATCAATAGTTATGCGAACCGCAGCACCTATCAAGGTGGAGATATTATTATTAGTGGTGGTAATATTATCACTGGCGGAATTAATGACAATGGTTTGAGTGGCTTTACTATATTAGATGCTCAAGGCGGTATTATTTCTTTTAATGCGACCAATAATATTAGTACCGGAAATATATTTAACAAAAATAATACTATTAGTTTTAATGGCTCATTTCTTCTAAATAATGACGTGGCTATTAATAGTTTTAATGGCGATGTCATATTTGCCAATAGTATTAATGGTGCAAATAATCTAACAATTAATGCAGGTATAGGAAATATTACCTTTGAAAATACAATTGGAAGTCCTACAGCAAATGTTGGTAATATCAGGGCGAATTCTGCTGGAATTACTGAATTTAAACAACCTGTTTATGCTGCTAGTTTGACTACTGATACTGGCGGCAAAACTCAACTGAATGGTGATGTTACTACCACTAGCAAGCAAACATATAATGATGCTGTTACTATTGCTAATAATCCACATCTTTCAGGCGATGAAATTACCTTCAATAGTACAGTAGATGGTGATACTGATTTGAGGCTGAATGCAGATAATATCACTTTCAAGCAAGCAGTAGGAAGTCAGAACGCTTTAAACAATATATTTGCTAATAGTGCAGGTGTAACTCAATTTGCTCAAGTTAGTGCTGATAGTTTAACTACTGATAAAGGTGGTACGACTCAACTGAATGGTGATGTTAGCACTACTGGCAAGCAAACATATAATGATGCTGTTATTCTTGCTAATAATCCGCATCTTTCAGCTAATGAAATTACCTTCAATAGTACAGTAGATGGTAATACTGATTTGAGACTGAATGCAGATAATATCACTTTCAAGCAAGCAGTAGGAAGTCAGAACGCTTTAAACAATATATTTGCTAATAGTGCAGGTGTAACTCAATTTGCTCAAGTTAGTGCTGATAGTTTGACTACTGATAAAGGTGGTACAACTCAACTTAATGGTGATGTTAATACCACTGGCAATCAAACATATAATGATGCTGTTACTCTTAATAATAATTCCAGGATTAGAGGTCAAGACATTACGTTTCATGGAGGAGTAAGTAGTGACCAAGACCTCAATATTGATGCGGCTAACATCACCTTCGGTGATAAAACGACAATTGGTCAAGCTTTCAATGTCAAACACTCTGGTCTATTTACTCTGAGTCAAGAGGGTGTCATTAATCTCGCCTCTGCTGATTTCAGTACTACTGGTGGTGTTTACTCTCTGGGTGGGACTATTAACACTGTCGGGAAAGATATTATATTTAATCAGCCTGTAACATTAATCGGTTCAGTACAGTTAAATAGTGCGGATGGGAATGTTCACACTAATACAACTATTAATGGTAATCATGCTCTCACTGTTGATGCAGGTAAAGGCAATATTACCTTTACAAGTCCAATAGGAACGCCTACAACAAGTGTCGGTGATATTAAGGCGAATTCTACTGGAATTACTGGATTTAAACAATCTGTTTATGCTGAGAGTTTAACTACTGATAAAGGCGGTACGACTCAACTGAATGGTGATGTTAGCACTACTGGCAAGCAAACATATAATGATGCTGTTATTCTTGCTAATAATCCGCATCTTTCAGCTAATGAAATTACCTTCAATAGTACAGTAGATGGTAATACTGATTTGAGACTGAATGCAGATAATATCACTTTCAAGCAAGCAGTAGGAAGTCAGAACGCTTTAAACAATATATTTGCTAATAGTCAAGGATTAACTCAATTTGCTCAAGTTAGTGCTGATAGTTTAACTACTGATAAAGGCGGTACAACTCAACTTAATGGCGATGTTACTACTACTGGAAACCAAACATATAATGATGCTGTTACTCTTACTAATAATTCCAGGATTAGAGGTCAAGACATTACGTTTCATGGAGGAGTAAGTAGTGACCAAGACCTCAATATTGATGCGGCTAACATCACCTTCGGTGATAAAACGACAATTGGTCAAGCTTTCAATGTCAAACACTCTGGTCTATTTACTCTGAGTCAAGAGGGTGTAATTAATCTCACCTCTGCTGATTTCAATACTACTGGTGGTGTTTACTCTCTGGGTGGGACTATTAACACTGTCGGGAAAGATATTATATTTAATCAACCTGTAACATTAATCGGTTCAGTACAGTTAAATAGTGCGGATGGGAATGTTCACACTAATACAACGATTCATGGTAATCATGCTCTCACTGTTGATGCAGGTAAAGGTAATATTACCTTTACAAGTCCAATAGGAACGCCTACAACAAGTGTCGGTGATATTAGGGCAAATTCTACTGGAATTACTGAATTTCAACAATCTGTTTATGCTGCTAGTTTGACTACTGATGCTGGTGGTACGACTCAACTTAATGGTGATGTTACTACTACTGGCAAGCAAACATATAATGATGCTGTTACTCTTAATAATAATTCTAGGATTAGAGGTCAAGACATTACATTTCATGGAGGAGTAAGTAGTGACCAAGACCTCAATATTGATGTGGCTAATATCACCTTTGGTGATAAAACTACAGTTGGTCAAGCTTTCAATGTTAAACACTCTGGTCTATTTACTCTGAGTCAAGAGGGTGTCATTAATCTCGCCTCTGCTGATTTCAATACTACTGGTGGTGTTTACTCTCTGGGTGGGACTATTAACACTGTCGGGAAAGATATTATATTCAATCAGCCTGTCACATTAATCGGTTCAGTACAGTTAAATAGTGCGGATGGAAATGTTCGTGCTGATACAACTATTAATGGCAATCATGCTCTCACAGTTGATGCAGGTCAAGGTAATATTACCTTTAGAAGTCCAATAGGAACGCCTACAGCAAATGTTGGTGATATTAGGGCGAATTCTACTGGAATTACTGACTTTAAACAACCTGTTTATGCTGCTAGTTTGACTACTGATGCTGGTGGTACAACTCAACTTAATGGTGATGTTACTACTACTGGAAACCAAACATATAACGATGCTGTTATTCTTGCTAATGATCCGCATCTTTCAGGCGATGAAATTACCTTCAATAGTACAGTAGATGGTGATACTGATTTGAGGCTGAATGCAGATAATATCACCTTCAATCAAGCAGTAGGAAGTCAGAACGCTTTAAATCATTTATCTGTAGAGAGTAAAGAAGTATCTAGAATAGCGCGATTTAATACTTTTAGTATAGCTAATAATGCAGATACTGGAACTCAAATTAATGCTGATATTACCAGTATTGGCAACCAAACCTATAACAATGCTGTTACTCTTGCTAACAATCCTCGTCTTTCAGCTAATGAAATTGTCTTCAATAGTACGGTAGATGGCTCTACGGATTTGAGCTTGAATGCAGGTACTATCACTTTCAATCAAGTAGTAGGAAGTCAGAACGCTTTAAAAGATATATTTGCTAATAGTGCAGGGGTAACTCAATTTGCTCAAGTTAACGCTGATAGTTTAACTACTGATGCTGGTGGCACAACTCAAATTAACGCTGATATTACTACTATTGGCAATCAAACCTATAATGATGCTGTTAATCTTGCTAATCATCCACATCTTTCAGGTGATGAAATTACATTTAATAGTGCCGTAGATGGTGATAGTGATTTAAGACTAAATGCAGGCACTATCACATTTAATCAAGTAATAGGAAGTAATACCCCTTTAAAAGATATATTTGCTAATAGTGCAGGTGTAACTCTATTTACTCAAGTTAGTGCTAATAGTTTAACTACTGATGCCGGTGGTACGACTCAAGTTAATGGTGATGTTACTACTACTAGCAATCAAACTTATAATGATGCTGTTACTCTTGCTAACAATCCCCATCTTGCAGGTGATGAAATTACCTTCAATAGTACAGTAGATGGTGATACTGATTTGAGATTGAATGCAGAAACTATCACTTTTAATCAAGCAATAGGAAGTCAGAATGCTTTAAAGTATGTATTTGCTAATAGTGCAGGGGTAACTCAATTTTCTCAAGTTAGGGCTAATAGTTTAACTACTGATGCTGGTGGTACGACTCAAATTAATGGTAATGTCTATACCACAGGGAATCAAACTTATAGTGATAATATCATTGTTGCCAATAACCCAAGCATTATAGGCAATGAGATTAAATTTCTAGGCACAGTAAACGGTTTTAGTAATTTAACAGTTAACAGCAAACAACAATTAATTTTTAGCGATTTTATCGGTAATATTACAAGGTTGAATAATTTAACTGTACAAGCATCTGGTTCTACTGAATTTTTGCAAGATGTTAATGTTGGTTCTTTAAATACTAATGTTGGTTTTAAGACTACATTTGCTGGTGACATCCTGACTCAATCTGGTGCAGTGAATATTATAGGCAATGATGATATTGTTACTAAAAATATCACTACTAGTGGCGGCGATATTACAATAAAAAATCAAAATAGCTTGATTAGTAGCAAAAAAATTGATTCTAGTAATTTCTTAGGTAATGGGGGTGATGTATTTATTCAGAATCGTCTTGATAATAATTCTTCTAGTTTAAATATAAATCAAGATATTACAGTTTCATATATCAATGCTCAAGGTGGCCTCCAAGGTTTAGGAGGTGACGTTAAGATTATCACTAATGGTTTCTTTAGAGCGAATGAGACTTTTAGTGATAGTAATCGAATTAACGCTAGCATTTCTACGAATGCCGGAATTCGACCTGGAAGCATTATTATTGATCACGGTGGTAATGGTGTAATTCCTTTCTTTGTAGGTGCAACTAAAATTAATGGCACTATTGGTTCTATTACTTCCTACCTTAGCAATACTTTGTTTCCTACTAGTTTTTTCCCTGATATATATAATTCGGGAAATATTCAGATTACTACTCAGGGAAGATATGTAGCCGAAAAGGGTGATAGACCCCAATTTTCTAATGTTTACCAACTGCCATCAAGCACTGTTTTAGGTTTCGATAATAATGTTTATATTGAAAATTTTGAATTAAAAACATCACAAAAATACACTAGATTGCTAGGAAATAGTGAGAATATTAATGCTGTGAATCCTATTGAGAAGACACGTCAATCATTTAGGGAAATTCAACAGAAAACAGGATTGAAATCTGCTCTGATTTATGTAACGTTTGCACCTAAGACTTATCCTAATAGGAATGTAAATAAATATTCGGAGTTGGCAAACCAATATCAGCTAGAACTGCTGATGATTACAGAAAAAGAAACACCAATTAGAGTTTTGATCTCTGATACGACTCAAGATAAAGTTATCGAGATTGTGAAAAATTTAAGAATTGAGGTTTCTGACAAGGGTAAAATTGACACTTTGACCTATTTAAAGCCTTCACAACAGCTTTATAGTTGGCTAATTTCACCTTTGGAATCTGAGTTGAAGAACCAAGGTATTAATAATTTGATGTTTGTTATGGATGATGGTTTACGCTTAATTCCCTTAGCAGCTTTACATGATGGTAAACAGTTTTTGATTGAAAAGTATAGTTTAGCTTTACTCCCAAGTTTTAGCTTAACTGATACAACTTACCAAGGACTGAAAGATAAGCAAATTTTAGCAATGGGGGCGGAGAAATTTACACCAGATCAACAACAATCTGCTTTAGCAGCAGTCCCTATCGAACTCTCAACAATTACGCAAAAATTTAGGAAAGGTAGATATTTATTAAATCAAGATTTTAATTTAGATAATCTGCAATCTCAAAGTGTGAATCGGGAATATCAAATTATTCATTTAGCTACTCATGCCAATTTTTTCACTGATAAAAGCGGAGGACATAATCAATCATATATTCAACTATATGATCGCAAGATACATTTTAACCAAATCCGGCAATTAGGTTGGAAGAAACAACCACCAGTTGAGTTATTAGTTTTGAGTGCTTGTAGAACAGCCGTAGGTGATGAGGAGGCAGAATTAGGATTTGCAGGATTAGCCTATCAAACTGGGGTGAAATCTGCACTCGCTAGTTTATGGTATGTCTCTGATATTGGCACATTAGGATTAATGACAGAATTTTACGAACATTTGAATACTGCACCTATTAAAGCCGATGCTCTGAGACAAGCACAAATTGCCATGCTGACTGGACAATTACGGCTTCAAGATGGACAACTTAAAACTTCTTTTGGTGAATTGAATTTGCCTAGTAATCTGGGCATGAATAACCGAGTATTAAGTCATCCCTATTTCTGGGCGGGATTTACTTTAATTGGTAGTCCTTGGTAAGAAAAACAATTCCAATTCGCAATTCGCAATTCGCAATTCGCAATTTGCAATGGACTAACGTCCCGCTTCGCTAACGCAATTCGCAATTGGCCACCTCTTGAATTTTAATCTCATATTATGCCTACTGCAATTGATATCAAAAAAGAAATTGTTTCTATATTGTTGGTTGATGATGAACCGCGATTTCGGCAGGGTATGCGGACTTTATTGGAGTTTTACAATATTAGTAGTTCGCTGAAATTTAAGGTTGTTGGGGAAGCGGCTTCTGTTGAGCAGGCAATTGGGTTAATTGTTGAACAACATCCAGCTTTAGTATTACTTGATTTGGAATTACCTCCTGATGATGGGATTACTGTTTTACAGCGTTTGAGTAAGTTGTCTTATGGGGGGAAGGTTTTGATTTTGTCAGGACATCATCAAGATGAATGGGTATTTAAGGCGATGAAAGCGGGTGCTTGGGGTTATGTTTTTAAAGACAAATTGGCTATGCAATTATGTGAGGCAATTACTACGGTAATGAATGGGCAAGTTTATTTACCACCGGATGTGGCTACGGGTTTCTTTAGGCTATTTCAAAGCTATTCAAGTCAGTTTATTGAGGTGAGGAACAAGGTGAATTTAACGCCACAAGAACAGGAAATATTGAAATGGTTAGTGCAGGGGGAGACTAATGAAGAGATTGCGAAACATCTTTACGTTACGGTGGCGACTGTGAAGGCTCATTTAACAGCAATCTTTAAAAAGTTGGGTGTGGTGAGTCGGACTCAAGCTATTGTCAAGGCTTTGAAATTAGGTTTGGTTTGTTGATGATTACATGATTGAGGATTTTGTGCTGTGTGGAACTTTTGTTTAGACCTAACCCCCAACCCCTTCCCTACAAGGGAAGGGGAGCAGGAAAGAAAGACATTTGTCGAGTTATCACCTTTAGTCTCAGTTTGGAAAGTTGGTTTGTCGATGATTAAATGATTGAGGATTTTGTGCTGTGTGGAAATTTTGTTTAGACCTAACCCCCAACCCCTTCCCTACAAGGGAAGGGGAGCAGGAAATAAAGACATTTGTCGAGTTATCACCTTTAGTCTCAGTTTGGAAAGTTGGTTTGTTGATGATTACATGATTGAGGATTTTGTGCTGTGTGGAACTTTTGTTTAGACCTAACCCCCAACCCCTTCCCTTGTAGGGAAGGGGAGCAAGAAAGAAAGACATTTGTCGAGTTATCCGCTTTAGTCTCAGTTTGGAAAGTAGGGTGGTTTTATACAGCCTGGGTAAGATATCAACATTGTTTTAAAGCCTCTCCCCCCGTGGGGGAGAGGTTTGGAGAGGGGTCAAAATCACGGCTACACAAAGACAAGTCTAAACTAATAGCTTTGTCTATTTTCTGATGAAACAACCTTGTTTAAGTCTGCTTTTTTTACGGGGGATTTAGGGGGATCTAAACAGATTTGAGACAGGGTTTGGGACGATTCAAACATCCTCTAAATAGCGGGAAGAGAATTCAAATTCGCCTAACATTATCTGGAGAGTTTTATGTATAGCAGAGTGCAAAGAACGGGAAAAAAAGCTGATGATTCTTCAACAAATCAGTTTGCGCCACGTCCATTTAAAGTTGAGTCAACGGCACAAGATGACGGGAATGATAAGACAGTAGTGCAGAGCAAGGCATTGCCGGATTATAAGAAAAGTTGTTTGTTGACAAATATTGAGATATTACGGCCAGGGGGAAATGAGCCACCGTTACAGCCAAAACTGGAAATACAGCCGCAGTGGGAAGATGCAAGGGAAAGCTATGAACCACAGGGAGTCAAGTCAGGAGGGGACTTTTTAACTATCAACCGCAATGTGATACAGAATAAAGAACAGCCAACGGACTACAAAACACAGTCTGGCATTTCCTGGGTGTTGGGCAAGACAAGGGGAGCAACGTCAAAGCCGCCAGCACCACCCCTGGGGATACAGACGAAACTGACTATTGGAGAGCCTGGGGATAAGTATGAACAAGAAGCGGATAGGGTGGCGGCTGATGTTGTGCAGAGGATAAATGCGCCACAGAGTGAAGATGTGCCAGCACAATTGCAAAGTAAAGAGGTGCAGTCTGAAAGAATACAACGTGATATTGCACCGATGATACCCAAGATTAGTATATTTCGACCTGGTGTATCATCACCCCCACCGCCTGGGATACAGATGAAGTTGAGTATACGAGAGCCTGGAGAAGAACGAGAACCCACATTAGACCAACCAATTTACACCCCAGTTCAGCCATTGATTCAGCGTGTGAATATCGGCGGAATGGCAGCCACACCCGATGTGGAAGCGGGGATACAACGGGCAAGGGGAGGAGGACAACCCCTAGCCGACAGCATAAGAGAACCGATGGAGCAGGCGTTTGGGGCTGACTTTAGTGAGGTGCGGGTGCATACGGATGCTCAGGCTGACCAGTTGAATCAGTCGATACAGGCGAAGGCGTTTACCACAGGCCAGGATGTGTTCTTTCGGCAGGGGGTGTATGAGCCTGGCAGTCGGGGGGGGCAAGAGTTGTTGGCGCATGAGTTGACCCATGTGGTGCAGCAGAGTGAGTCGACAGATGGGACTTGGAGCAAGCTAGCTGGTGTGGGAGCAAAAACGCTCCAGAGAATGAGTATAGAAGAATACGACGAATTAGCAAGGACGCACCATGGAATGACACTCATGCAACAGTTAAAAGAAAGAAGCAGCCAAATCAGCGAACAGTCTCGAAGTACATGGGAGGAGAAGACCTACGAAGAAGTTCGTTCGTGGTTAGAAACGATGAATTATGAACGCATCCTAAAAAGTGGCGAGCTGGAGCAATGGTATAAGTCGTTAACGATGGTTGTTCAACAGTTTGGACAGAGAGAGTCCTTCCAACCCCCCCCCTCGATAGACAAACTCTTGGGCGAGAAGGCGTATTTATTCAGAGGAACGACCTTGGATAAGAACACGGGCAAACTGTACACAGGAAACGAAGGAAGCACCAAAGGAACCCCGACGACACCATCGCCAATAATCGCCGCAATTTTTGCATCGAAGGGAGCGAAGGGATTTAAGACGAGTGGAAAATTGTTATATGCGGAGATAGGGGCATTTGAAACAGTAGGCTTTAAGCCACCGGATGTTTTGTCAGGAACAGAGCAGGAAGTGACGGTAAACCAGGAGCCGAGTATAGTCAACGAATTGTTCCTCACCAGAGGAGGAATAGTCGACTTGGAAAGTGTAAACGAAGCCTTTAAGTTGATGAATTTGCCCTATGTTGATGCGACCGCAGAGACTATGGACGGAAAGATACGAGACGCGGAAGAGATGAACAGAGGACAAATAGACGAGTTTACAAAGATACTAAGTGACCCAGCGCATTTGGAGCGATGGAGAGAGGCAACATCGAGACACAAAAAGATGGGTGACAGCCTGAGCGATATGCAATTATTTAGTAGAAGGAAGTCGTTAGGGGAGAACGGCAAGAAGGCATTGCTGGAAGGGTGGGTGATGTACAACGCCCGTGAGCGGATGAGGAAGGCGACCCCTCGAAAGTTTGTCCTAGAGGACGATGCACTATTGTACGAGAGGATGATGACGTTCAAGGCGATTGTTTTAAGCGGCGCGGTACAGCCATCGGAGGAAAAGAAGGACACGGAAGGTAGCGACGATTTTGATTTGTTTGGATAACAAGGATGACCTGCGGGCGGAACACAGACCAGGGATACGGAAGAGTCGTCGGAGTAGTGCGATCGCCTGATCTTGTAGGTTGGGTTGAGGAACGAAACCCAACATTATCTACTCCCAACAAATATGTTGATTTGTTGGGTTTCACTATCGTTCTACCCAACCTACCATTTATTCAAAGCCAATATCATCATTAAATATTAACCTTTCCTCAGCCCCCCACATCAAATCATAAACTCCCGCTTCCACATAACGGTGAAAACTCGAATATTGCCAATCTTTCGGCGCAAGAACTAATCCATGATGGACGGGATTATAGTGAGTATATTCCAAATGATTAACAAAATCTTGATCATCTCTGATTTGATGCTCCCAAAATCGACGTTGCCAAATCGCTTTTTCTCCCTTTTGTTTTCGAGATGAAGTCATTTTCCCTTGATAATAAACATGACATTTACGACTAAAATAGCTTTTAATTAACCGCCAACGAGTTGAAAAATCGGCATCATTGTCGGGTAAAGTCCAAATACAATGGATATGCTCTGGCAAAATTGCGATCGCATCAATTTTCAAGGGATGTTCTTTCATCACATACCGAAAAGCTTCCCTGAGTAAATCTATATTTTCAGATTCAGCCAAAATAGGACGACGGTGGTGGGTAACAAGGGTAAAAAAATAAGTTGCCCCTGGTGTTTTTGCCCGACGATATTGCATAATATTGAAAATAAAATTGATAAGATTTGTGTTGGGTTTCGTGATTTGTGTTGGGTTTCGTGCCTCAACCCAACCTACATTTTACGTGGATTTACTTAGATGAATGGGTGATTTTTTGGAGGTGCGATCGCTTTCTTGATTATCTTACAAAATGCGATCGCTACAAACGGTCTATGGTTTTCAGGTACGGGTTATTATACATTAGGGTGTGCGTTGGCGTAGCCAACCGTAGGCATCGCTCACGTTATGTGCGGTAAACTCTACAATAGCAGGCAAAGGTAGAGATAATGGCTGAACTTAAACTTAGGTCAAAAGATCCAGATTCCCTCAAACGAATTATTCAAAGTGCTTTGTCAGAAAGATTACAAAGTGTGACAGCAGGAATTAAAAGAACAGAAGAACGTCTTCAGGAATTTGAAACTAAATATCAATTATCAACTGAGGAATTTATCATCCGCTTTAATAATGATGAATTATCTCATAGTTTTGACTTCGATGAATGGCTCGGAGAAGCTCGAATGTTGGAACATTTACAACAGACAAAAGAATCGATAGAGGAGATTCATTTTGTTGATTGAAGACTATTTTCAGCAGATTCAGATTTTAATTGAATCCTCACAAATAGTTCAATTATTTAATATTGAAACCGAAAAAAGAGGAATGTATGAAGGTTTTATCAGGGGAAAGCTTGAATTTCCAGATAATTCATTGCTGCATTTGAGAGAATTTGTTTATGTGGAAATATCCATAGATAGAAAAATGTATAGTTATCAATATATGAGTTCAGAGAATAATCTAATTTTTCGCTATGACAATACTGAGCATCACCGGAAGTTAAATCTTCCTACCTTTCCTCATCATAAACATGATGGAAGTGAGGATAACGTTGTTAAATCAACTGCTCCTTTTTTAGCTGATGTGCTGAAGGAGATTGAAAAAATATTAGTGCGTTGACGCAGCCCGCCGTAGGCATCGCCTTGTTGATTATCGGATGAAATGCGATCGCCACACACTGTCAATGGTTTTTACGTGTAGGCTATTATACATAGGATGTGCGTTGGTGTAGCCCGTCGTAGGCATTGAACCTATGACGATAAAATAATCTTACACACGGTCTATGGTTTTCCGATAGAAGCCTATGTCATTACAATTGAAAATAGACTACCCAGCAACACTGCCTGATGCTTTACAAAAGACACGAGAACAGTTTGAACAAGAAGCTAAATGGGCAATGGCGGTAAAACTATTTGAAATGAAACGTCTATCTTCAGGTATGGCGGCTGAATTAGTTGGCACTGATAGGGTTTCTTTTTTACTCAATTTACATCATTATGGTGTAGCGATGATTGATTTAACAGAAGATGAACTGCTGACTGATGTAGAGAATGCCTAAAACTGAGAAAATAGTTATTAATACTGCTCCCTTAATCAGTATAGTAGCGGCACTTGGGGATTTAGAGGTATTGCGATCGCTGTACGCTCAAGTATTAGTTCCTTGTGAAGTTTGCCAAGAAATCATCGCAGGAGGTACGAGTGGGTTTGCAGTACCAGAATTTGAGGCCGCTAATTGGTTAGATAAATCGTCAACCCCACTCAATATATCTCCTCTTTTACTCAATTCTCTAGATTTAGGTGACGCATCTGTAATTCAGTTGGCTTTAAATCAAAATATCCAAACTGTCTGCATAGATGAAACGGTAGGTAGAAGAATAGCAAGGTTAAGTGGTCTTTCACTGACAGGCTCTATAGGCATTTTATTACGAGCCAAGCAGGAAGGATATCCTAATTATCATGCAGCAAGCTATTGAACGGATGAAAAACAAAGGTATCCGGCTTAGTGATACAGTCATCAACTTTGCACTGCAACAAGCAGGGGAGACAAGTTAATCACTAAATGCCACAATGGCGATCGCTTTCTTGATTATCTTACCAAGTGCGATCGCTACAAACGCTATATGTTTTTTTGCTGTGTGAAAGGGCGATCAGGAGTGGAGGTGATTTTTTAAGAGCGATCGCTTGTTTTCTAGGGATGGTGCAACAGTTCACGGCAAATTCCGCCATCATTATTGTGTGCGATCGTTGACGCAGATATTGATTAATCCCGGCATAATCAGCTTTTTTGATTGTTTGATAGTGGATATTTCTGAGAATAACAATTAAACCAACGTTCCCAATAGTCTTGTTTTTTTGTCAATTTCGCTATAACTCGGTTATATTTAGCAAACCAACTTTCCCAATAATCGCTAGGCACTTTAACGCAACCATCACAGGTGGGACAACCAGCTTTACATTGTGGGACGGTGTGGATGCTGCCAACACAATTTGTGCATAATTCGGGGTCAATCCACCGCTTACCGTCTTCACCAACTTTGATTGCATCAGTGGGACAGACAGACAGACAAAGCTTGCAGGAAATACATTGGCCAGTAATTGTGTAAGCCATGACTATTCTCCTTGATGGGGATTGGGGATTGGGGATTGGGTACTGGGGATTGGGTACTGGGTACTGGGAAAACATCTTACCCAGTCCCTAGTCCCTAGTTCCTAGTCCTTATTTCCTTCCTTGACGTATTGTTCGTGAAACTCTAAAGCAACTTTCTCAATCACGTCGTAAGCTTCTACAGTCTGTATGCCAGCTTGGAGCAGTTTTTCTTTGGGGGATTCGCCAATTTTGGCAACTAAAACTGCTTTGCAATCTGCGATTGTTTTCACAATATTGTCAAATGTGGCGGCTTCGCCGTATCCACCTTGACAATAATGGTCTACCTTACGGTGACTGATGAACCGAACTTCAGTCCCATCCACTTCGTAAACTTGGAATTCTTTGGCATGACCGAAGTGTTGGTTAACTAAGCCGCCGCCTTTGGTGGCAACTGCAACTAGAATTTTGGGACTGTTAGCGGCTTTCTGTTTGTTAGCTAATACTTTTTCTTTGGCGGTTTTGAGTTCTTCTCTAAATTTCTCAATACCTGCGTGGACTTCTTGGCGTTTGTCGAAGTCGTATTCTGCGGGCATTTCCAGGAATTTATCTTTGGTAAATTCTTGGCTGCGGTCTTCTCCTAATAAGCCTACAGCATCGGCGCGGCACTGGCGACAATGGCGCATCATTTTCATGTTGCCAGCACATTGGTCTTGAACTGATTTGAGTTCTTTTTGTGTGGGGCCACGTTGACCGGTTAAGCCGAAGTATGTACCGTGTTCTGGTGCAGAAATTAGGGGCATGATATTGTGCAGAAATGCACCGTTTTCCCGAATGACTTGGTTGACTTCCACTAGGTGTTGGTCGTTAATGCCGGGAATCATTACTGAGTTAACTTTGCACAGAATATCAGCTTCTTTGAGGGCTTGTAAGCCTTCTAATTGCTTCTCTAGGAGAAGTTTCGCGCCTTCTATGCCTCTGTAACGTTTGCGTTTGTAGTGAACCCAGGAGTAAATCTGCGCGCCGATTTCTGGGTCGATGGTGTTGAAAGTAATTGTAACGTGATCTATATTCAGTTGTTTAATACGATCAATATGTTCTGAAAGCATCAAACCGTTGGTTGAGAGACACAGCTTAATGTCTGGGGCTTTGTCTGCAATCAACTCAAAGGTGCGAAATGTCTTTTCTGGGTTCGCTAAAGGATCGCCAGGGCCAGCAATTCCTAAAACGGTCATTTGGGGAATTTTGCCGGCGATAACTAGAACTTTGTGTGCGGCTTCTTCGGGTGTGAGTAGTTCGCTGACTACTCCAGGACGACTTTCATTAGCGCAGTCATATTTACGATTACAGTAGTTGCACTGAATGTTACAGGCGGGAGCTACTGCAACGTGCATCCTGGCGTAATGATGATGAGCTTCTTCGCTATAGCAAGGATGTTTAGCAATACGTTCTTTGAGCTTTTCATCCATTTCCACGGTGGCGCTGCTGTTGCTGTTGCATCCGCAACCACCTGATTTTGCTTGGGTAGGTGTCGATTCAGTAACGGAAGAGCCTGTAACTGGTGGTGTCATTGAATTTCGCAAAGGTCGGTGGACTAGCTGCCACTGTGGGAGATGAAGAATGAAGTCGTGGCTGTCACACTGCCCGCAACAGTTTTAGCTGTAGCGATCGCTATTACACTTATTTAAGGTGTTTCGCTCAGTATGGCAGGTTATGAAGTCCTGGGGTTTCGGCTGGTGTGTGTCAACTTTGAGTTGTTGGTAGAATATGTGTGTCCAGCCGCGACTTCTATTCGTGAAGGCATAGTGCTATCTCATCCCTCCACTCACTTTTCGCTTTTGTTTTGTGTAGAAGCGTTAAGTGATTGGCGATATAAGATTTATAGCAGTCGTCTTTGACAGTCGTGACGCAACACTCTGGAATAGAATTTATTGGATTTATTAGGGGAATACTCAAAATCTACAAGCACGATTTTGACAGGTTTACAAGAATTAAAAAAAATATTTTCGGGTAGGGGTTCTAGTATTTTTTAGTCGGGGTACGAGTATTTATGGAAAGGGGTTCAGGATTTAGTTGTACTCATATGTAACCCAATCGCAGCAAAGGTTTGAGTGCTGTTTGGGCTGATTGATGACTATACAGTTTTGTACTCAAACCCTCCTGAATTCCTGTTGAAAGTCTTGATTTACAAGGGATTTAGGAGGGAAAAACTGGAGTAGATTACGTTGTACTACTCCAGATACGTGCGAAATTCAATTCTGTATCCAACATATCATTTTTTTTTAGATAAAAATGCAATTTATATTTTTTTAATTATTAATTAAAAATGATATTCAATAATGTGCGTAACTCATATATATCAAGCTTTATAGATTCTCGGACATAAGATTATTAATGCAGATTATTTTCAATAATTTCAACTTTTTTTCTGTTTTTATTCTAGGTTTAATTACCTGATGATATGAGAAATTGAGTATTTATTTGGTGAGGATGTGAGAAAGATCAGGAAAATATAAATTCTTTGTAATTGACTGTATTCATGAACAAAAATAAACCCGACCTTTTTTAATAGCCGGGTTTTTTGAGATTCAATATAATTATTTATTTGGAATTGCTTGCTGGACTTGTATGACATCTAAGTCTAAAGCTTGTGCTATCTGTTCCACAGTTAAACCCAGTGCTAACAGTTTAGGTATAGCTTCTAATTTGCTTTCCAGTTTGCCTTTTTGTTCACCTTCTTCTAAAGCTTCTTGATAAACCCGTGTTTGCTTTAACTCACTTCAACCAAACATTGCTTCTATCTCCTGGCGACTCATTTACGGAAATTTATAAACCTGCTACTTGCTGGACTTGTGTAACATTATGCCAGCATGATTTGATACAATACGATGCAAATCTATAAAATCCTGGCGATTTTCCGTAATCAAAATGCGGCCTATCTTTGTAGCATACTGCAAAACAACATCGTCAGAAATACCTTGATTTGCTTGACCTGTTTCGTAGGAAGTTAATACATCATATCCCTCTGCTCTGAGTAAATTTACCATTGCGATCGGGAAATTTTCATTGGAGTAAAATTGTAATGCCATCAAACTAAATCATCTTGAGCAATTTCTCGGTCGATTTGTTCGGGATTTTGTTCGTAGTAATTCCAAGCAGCACTTAAATCTTCCTTAGTCAATCCAGGATAATTTGCCAATAATTCTTCATCCAAAGCACCTTGTTGGCGATATGCGACCAAAGTCCATACGGGAATTCGTGTATTTCTAATTCGTGCTTTTCCTCCGCAAATTCCAGGTGTAATCTGAATCGGATTTTGCAACATTTGCACGTAATTCAATGCTTGGTCAACTAATTCCTCTGGTAAAGCTGCAATTACTTCGAGCAGTTGAGTCCTCTTATTCATGACAACAAAATCTCTCTCCCTCATTTCATCCTAACTTGAAATTTTATAGTAATTATCGTAGCGACGCTTTTGATACTCAATTTCAATTTTAAGTAAGCGAATATCACATAACACTACCCCAGAGTATCGCACCAATGAAACTATAATTTTGCCGTAGTGCGATCGCAGCATCATAGCTCATCGCTTAGAATTAAAATAGCTCCTACCTTGAGGAAATTGTATGCAAGTCTCTTTGCCACCAGAAGTTGAAGCACTGCTACAACGACAACTCAATAGTGGTAAATATCAAAACGCGATCGAAGTTATTGTTGCAGGAATAAGACTTTTGGAGCAGCAAGAAGACATTTACCAAGGACGATTGTCGGAACTACAACAGGAAGCGCTGATTGGATTGGAAGCATCGCAGCAGGGTAAGGTTGTTGATGGATTGACTGCAATGAACCAAATTCGTGCTAATTTGCGTCAGCGATACGGTGCATCTGACGAAGTATGAATCGAGAATTTCGCCTTACCGAACCTGCTATTAAAGACATTGAAGAGATTGCAGATTACATTGCCAAACAATCTGGTTTACGGGAATCGGAGCTTTTTTTGAGCAAACTCGATGCAAAATTTGTCAAAATCGCGCAGTTTCCTAACCTTGGACGACAACGGGATGAAATATTACCTGGTATCCGTAGTCTGTCTGTAAATAGTTATTTAATACTTTATATGCCCATAGGGCAAGATGTTGAAATTTTTCGAGTTATTAGCGGTTATCGAGATTTAACTGCATTATTTAGTGATTCCGAATCTTGATTCTTGTTTGTTGATTATTGCGATCGCGCAGCGTTCCGTAGGAATATCGCATAACACTACCCCAGAGTATGACACCAATGAAACTATAATTTTGCCGTAGTGCGATCGCTCCCCTTGCATCTCCGGTAAACGTGCTAATGAAACTATTATTTCGCTGTAGTTGCATCTGTGTTTAGCTCAATACTCAAAACTGCGAACTCAGCACTCGCTACTCTAGCCGCCAAATTTTGATGGTTTTGTCATAACTACCACTGACAAGGGTTTTGCCATCTGGGCTGATGGCGACAGAAGTAACCCCCTCAGAATGCTCTGTCAGAGTGCGGATTTCTTCTCCGGTGGTGAGATTCCACAGTTTGATGGTTTTGTCACGACTACCACTGGCAAGGGTTTTGCCATCTGGGCTGATGGCGACGGAATCAACATCACCAGAATGCCCTGCAAGAGTGCGGATTTGTTCTCCTGTTGCCAGATTCCACAGTGTGATGGTGCCGAATTCACTAACACTGGCAAGAGTTTTGCCATCTAGGCTGATGGCGATGGAAGTAACCGATGGGATTTTGAATTGGAATTGGCAAGCAACCGAGTTATAATGCCTTGTGTTCGCGTAGCGTTCCGTTGGCGCAGCCTCTCGTAGAGAAGGAAGGGTGCGGATTTGCTCTCCTGTCGCCAGATTCCACAGTTTGATGGTGTTGTCAGAACTACCAATGGCAGCAACCGATGCGCTAATGGGGATGGCAGTAACCGAGTTATAATGCCTTGTGTTCGGGTAGACTGAGGCTAGGGTGCGGATTTGCTCTCCTGTCGCCAGATTCCACAGTTTGATGGTGTCGTCAGAACTACCACAGCTATAATGCCTTGTGTTCGGGTAGGCTGACGGGTAGGCTGAGGCTAGGGTGCGGATTTGCTCTCCTGTCGCCAGATTCCACAGTTTGATGGTGTTGTCGGAACTACCACTAGCAAGGATTTTGCCATCTGGGCTGATGGCGAGGAGACGATCCCCTGTGTTCGCGTAGCGTTCCGTTGGCGCAGCCTCTCGTAGATAAGGAAGGGTGCGGATTTGCTCTCCTGTTGTCAGATTCCACAGTTTGATGGTGTTGTCAAAACTACCACTGACAAGGGTTTTGCCATCTGGGCTGATGGCGAGGGATTCAACCGGGTTATCATGCCACGTGTTCGCGTAGCGTTCCGTTGGCGCAGCCTCTCGTAAAGAAGTAAGGGTGCGGATTTGTTCTCCCGTTGCCAGATTCCACAGTGTGATGGTGTCGTCAAAACTACCACCGGCAAGGGTCTTGCCATCTGGGCTGATGGTGAGGGAAAAAACTGATTTAGAATGCCCTGTGAGGGTTCTTTCTAGAAAAAAGCCGCTGGTAAACCTATTAGTCAGAAATATTGGATTAGGTGGAAAGGAGCGAGAGCGAACATAATAATAGATTGGACTTGCAACCAGGGTAATAGCAGCACCCACCAAAATTATTAGTGCTAATTTAATATGTTGTCCAGATGGCTTGTGTAAAGTCATAACTGTGCTTTTATAGGCAAGTGTATGTATTATCGCTTAAATACAACTTACTCTCAGTAGATGCCGCAAAATTTCTGAAGCTTTCTTGGGTTGGGCTGTTCCTGGTAGAACTGATGATTATTTGTGCCACAATTGAGAAACGGACAATCAATCCCACAAAGGAATAAGCACAAGCCTGTATGTGTGTCTGCCAAATGCTATCAAACGCCTATGGCAATATAAGCTGAGTTTATGCCCAAGAAAATTAGAGAACTCAAAAGCTTATTGTTGGAAGCAGGGTTTACTTATAAACCTGCAAAGGGAAGTCATAGTAAATGGATACATCCGCTATTGACAGAAGAATGAAATACACAGTTATTATTCAATGGTCTGAGGAAGATCAATGTTATGTGGTTTTATTACCAGATTTTGACCCCTCTCCAAACCTCTCCCCTACGGGGGGAGAGGCTTTGAAAGCTAGGTTGATTTTTTTCTCTGGTTGTATGAACCCACCCTGCTTACTGACTATTTACTAATAACTCACAACTTGAGTCAATTCGTCACTAGTAACTTGTGTGTTGTTTTCCAGCACAATTTTGCGGAATAATTCGCCATCAATGGTTTCTTGATCTGCCAACAAATCTGAGAGATATTCTAATAATGTCCGGTTTTCTTGCAAGATTTCTTTGGCTTTTTGATAACATTCATTGACAATTTCGCGGACTTGTGAGTCAATTCTGGCGGCAATTTCCTCAGAATATTCTGATTTATTCATCCAGTCTCGACCTAAAAATACTTCATTGTTCTGATTTTCTAGGGATAATAAACCTAATTCAGACATCCCAAAACGTGTCACCATCTGCCGCGCCATTGCTGTTACGTGTTGCAAATCGCTGCTTGCGCCGTTTGTGACTTCTGGCTTGCCAAATACAATTTCTTCGGCGGCGCGACCTCCTAAAGTGGAGGTAATTTCGGCTTTGATTTGGGAACGAGACTTTAACCCTTGTTCTTCGTTGGGAGTAAACCAAGTTAATCCTAGTGCTTGTCCCCGTGGCATGATGGTAACTTTTTGTACGGGGTCATGGTCTTTTAATAAAGTTCCGACTAGGGCGTGTCCGACTTCGTGGTAAGCGACTAAACGTTTGTTCTTACTATCTACCAAGGGTGTCCTTTCCATCCCTGCCACAACTCTGTCTATGGCATCATCAATTTCTAGCATGGTGATGGCTTCTTTGCGTCTTCTGGCGGTGAGGATGGCGGCTTCATTGAGGAGGTTGGCTAAGTCTGCGCCGGTAAATCCTGGGGTGCGGCGGGCAATCACATCTAGTGATACGCTGGGGTCAAGTTTTTTATTGCGTGCGTGGACTTGCAAAATTTCTAAGCGGCCTTTGATATCGGGTGGGTAAACTAATACCTGTCTGTCAAAACGTCCTGGACGTAACAAGGCTGCATCTAAGACATCGGGACGGTTGGTAGCAGCAATAATAATGATGCCTGTGTTACCTTCAAAACCATCCATTTCGGTGAGTAACTGGTTGAGGGTTTGTTCTCTTTCATCGTTACCACCACCGATACCTGTACCCCGTTGTCTACCTACTGCGTCAATTTCATCGATGAATATTAGACAAGGGGCATTTTCTTTGGCTTTCTTGAATAAGTCGCGGACACGGGAAGCACCCACACCCACAAACATTTCTACGAATTCTGAACCGGAGATACTAAAGAATGGTACACCAGCTTCCCCTGCGATCGCCTTCGCCAGTAAAGTTTTACCTGTTCCTGGAGAACCTATTAACAATACACCTTTGGGAATACGTGCGCCAACAGCCGTAAATCTTTCTGGCTGCTT
This sequence comes from Aliinostoc sp. HNIBRCY26, assembly GCF_050235535.1. Classification (GTDB taxonomy): domain Bacteria; phylum Cyanobacteriota; class Cyanobacteriia; order Cyanobacteriales; family Nostocaceae; genus Trichormus. The sequence continues at coordinate 7,078,225 of NZ_CP189852.1, read as the reverse complement.
TAAGAAAGTCACTACTTCTTGCAGTTCTTCTTTGGCTTCTTCTATACCCGCTACATCGTCAAATTTCACACCGGTTTTCGCTTCCATTTGGAAACGCGCCCTAGATTTCCCAAAGTTTAAGGCTTGGCTAGACGCATTGGTAGAACGACGTAAAAACAGTAGCATTAAAGCCACCAGGGGTAAAATCCACAGCAAGTTCAGGAATAATCCCCCCACGGCTCTACTATTGGCAGAGAAGACTTTTTCACCAAACTCAACATTATTTTCCCTGAGTTGATTAATTAACTCTTTATTGTCCTGTAGAAGCGTCACCTTGATAGGTGGGGAATTTGGCTTTTGATCTTTTAAATAAACGTGTGCTATTTGTTCAGTTTCATCTAATTCTACTTCTTTGACTTGATTTTGCTTGATTTTCTGGATTAGCTGTCCATAAGTTAAGGGTTCGCGCTCTGCCTTCTGTGCCAAGACCGGACTACCGCCAAACATACTCGGCAACATGATCAGACTAGCTGCTAGCGCACTAGCCCACACAGCGCGCTTTGGTGATTGCTGTTTCATCAATGTTTTCTTACCAAAATTTTTCATAATAAAAATTACCCTCTGTCTGATGCCATAAGCCGAGCATATTTTCCTGACTTCTCTTTTAGCAAAAATCCTAATAACTGGAAATTACTACTTATTTAATCTAGTCTAACTCTCAAAGGAGGGTGTGGGGGTTTAAGGGTGTGGGGGTATAGGGGAAATACTTTCAAAGGCTGAATAAACCAAGCCAACTGCCAACGGGGAAGGGTTTTGGCAAATATTCACCCTTGAACACAGATATTTTGGTGAAACTTACCCAGACAACAATAAACAATACCTCAGTAATTTGACGGTGGTACGATAAATCGTTAAGATTGTTAACATAGTCGTAATGACTTCGGTTTTTTAGAATTACTTAATAATGGGTGAATTATGGTGAAAATTGTTGGCATCGGTGGTAGTTTAAGACCCAACTCCTACACCCAGTTGGCTTTACAAGTAGCGGCACAAAGGCTTGAGGCTATAGGTGCAGATGTAGAAATTCTCGATTTACGACAGTTGCAATTACCGTTTTGTAGTGGAGCTAAAGAATATTTAGAATATCCAGATGTGCAGAAATTACGTGATACCGTTCGCAATAGCGATGGCTTAGTTTTAGCTACACCTGAATATCATGGTGGTGTGAGTGGTGTGATTAAAAATGCCTTGGATTTAATGAGTTTTGAGGAATTGTCTGGAAAAGTTACAGGACTGCTCAGTGTATTGGGTGGACAATCGAACAGTAACGCTTTAAATGATCTGCGGTTGATTATGCGTTGGGTACACGGTTGGGTAATTCCAGAACAAATTGCGATCGGCCAAGCTTATGCTGCGTTTAGTCCCGACGGTAAAATTTTGGATGAAAAGTTGTCTCAAAGATTTGACCAGTTCGCTCAAAGTTTAGTTGATACTACCCGTAAGCTTAAGGGAATTAGTTAAGGGACGTATTCTATTGGGCATAGGGCATAGGGCATGGGATGGGTGTTTCCCTATTCCCCATTCCCCAGTCCCCATTCCCCTTGAAAAATGGAGGTGAGCTATCATCTTTAAAACTGCTAACATCGATAATCTGACATATTTTTCCGAAAAGGGGAAATCTCTAGTGAAGAGGTGATTACACTTATGGCAAGTAATGCTAGAGTTGCAGGAAATTTATCGGCACCTTTCAGCGAGTATCCATGCTGAAGAAACTACAACAAAAACATATTACCTTGATTGCTGGCGCAGCACTATTTGCCTTTTCTGCTGGGGCAATGGTATCAGCACCGGAGATTGGCAAATCTTTGGGACAATGGCTGAATCTTTCACAAGCTCAGTCAGATCAGCTATCTGCATCTAGCCAAATCAAGTCTGCTGTGTTCCCACTAATATCACAATCTCCAGCAGAAAGAGCCACTAAATTAGCCCAGATTGCCCAAAATGGCAGTTCGCCAGACAAAGAACGGGCGCGTTATCTGTTAGCGAGTGATTACATAGAAACTAAACAAGGACAAAAAGCTTGGGAACTGTTGACAGGGTTAGAAAAAGATTACCCTGTTCTAGCTCCTTATATTTTGCTCAGGCAAGCCCAAGCACAGGATCTTCTCGGTGCAGATGGTAAAGCTTCTGATTTAAGACAACAGGTACTCAAGCAATATCCCCAGGAAGCGGCGGCGGTAAAAGCCAAGTATTTGATTGCTCAACCCAAACTCCATGATATGGCGATCGCGCAATTTCCTTCCCATCCCCTCACCTGGGAAATTATCAGAAAGCGTCTGCAAGAAAATCCCAATCAGCCCAAATTGCAGTTAATTTTGGCTAAATATGCCTATAATCAGCCAGGAACAGTAGGAGTATTAGATCAACTCGTTAAACAGTCGGGTTTAAAACCAGCAGACTGGGAAACTATTGGTACAGCCTATTGGGAAAACAATCAATTTACCAAGGCGGCTGCAGCTTATGCTAACGCACCCAAAACTGCCCGTAATCTCTACCGCCAAGCACGGGGATTACAAGTAGGCGGGAAAGACAAAGCAAAAGCGATCGCAATTTATAATCAACTAGTCAAGCAGTTCCCAGAAGCCAAGGAAACTGGTTTGGGTTGGTTGCGGTTAGCAGAAATGGCGACTAACAACAAAGACGCTTTACCCTATCTTGACCGCGTTATCGCTCAATTTCCCGAACAAGCTAGTCAAGCTTTAGTCAAAAAGGCGCAAATTTTCCAAGCCCTCAAAGATGAGAAATCAGCCCAACAAGCTTGGCAACAACTGATTACTCAGTATGGCAAGTCCGATGAAGCCGCAGAATATCGTTGGAAGATTGCCCAAGAAAAAGCCAAAGCCAGAGATTACGTCACCGCCTGGAAGTGGGCAAGACCAATTGTCACCGAAAACCCGGATAGTATCTTAGCTCCCAGAGCCGGATTTTGGGTGGGTAAATGGGCGACTAAGTTGGGCAAAGACCAAGAAGCAAAAACCGCCTATGAGTATGTAGTTAGCCAGTTTCCCCAGTCTTATTATGCTTGGCGATCGGCGAATATGCTGGGTTTGAATGTCGGCGACTTTAATAACGTCCGCCAACTCCAGCCAGAAGTAGTTCCCCATCAACGTCCTGTCCCCACCGCAGGTTCTGATACCTTTAAAGAATTGTATCTTTTGGGACAAGACCGAGATGCTTGGCTGCAATGGGAAACAGAATATGTCAACAAACAACAGCCAACAGTCGCCGAACAATTTACCGAAGGATTGATGCGGCTAGCGCGGGGTGAAAACCTTTCTGGGATTAATTTAATCTCTAAATTAGAAGACCGCGAAACCCCAGAAGAACAAGCCGAGTATCAGCAATTGAGCCAACAGATTACCTATTGGCAAGCCCGTTATCCTTTCCCCTACCTACAAACAATTGAGAAATGGTCAGCCCAACGCCAACTCAACCCACTATTAGTGACAGCCTTGATGCGTCAAGAGTCACGGTTTGAGCCGAAGATTAAATCTGTGGTGGGTGCGACTGGGTTAATGCAGGTGATGCCAGATACAGGTAAATGGATAGCTTCAAAAATTCAGGTAGATAACAAAACCATCGATTTAGAAAACCCCAACGACAATATTATGTTGGGAACATGGTATTTGAATTATACCCATGAGCAATATAACAATAATTCCATGTTAGCGATCGCCAGTTACAATGCTGGCCCCGGCAACGTTTCCCGATGGTTGCAAACTATCCCCAACCAAGATCCTGATGAGTTTGTCGAAGCCATTCCTTTTGATGAAACCAGAAATTACGTCCGACAAGTATTTGGTAACTATTGGAATTATCTGCGACTGTATAACCCAGAGATTTCCAACTTAGTCGCTAAATATTCCACCCAGCATCCCAAATTACCGGGCGTTGGGGAATAGGAAGCGGCAGGAAAATCAGGCGAAGTTGGGGGAGAAAAAGGCAGTACCCAATGCCCAATGCCCAACTTGGAATTTTGAATTAATATCATTCAGTAGGAGTGAGTGCTGTTAGCAGTAGCGGTGCGTTCAGCCCGTGCAATTACTCATTCTCATTACTCATTACTCAGCACTCAGCACTCAGCACTCAGCACTCAGCACTTTTGTCGTCAGTCCCTAAGTCCGGCGTTCTATAATGGCTTTGATGTTGGGTATAGCAGCTAATACAGCACCCATGCTGGGAGTAGTTTTTTGCCAGCTATCCCGTGCTTCCAGTCTTTGAAGCCATGCTAATAGACGGGGATATGTATCAAAATCAATACCAAACATCCCTAAAGATGGAATGAGCGTGCCTGCCACTACTTCTGCTAGTGTAAAATCTTCGCCAGCAAAGTAAGTCTTATCACCTAATAAATTTTCGTAAAACTGTAAGACGGTGGCGACTTGTTTTTGGGAAGAGTCTAGTTTTTGGGGGTTAGTGTCTAACTCTACCAATTGCCTTGTTAATAGCATGGTAGCAGGTTGCAGCTCATTGAGTGTAACCATTTCTACCATCCGTACTGTAGCGATCGCTTGGGCTTGACTCGGCATTAAGGATGGGTGGGGATATTTCGCCTCTAAATAATCTAAAATCGCTAGGGATTCCACTACCCGAAATCCCTCATCCACAATTACGGGTACACGCTGTAAGGGATTAATTGTGGTGAAATTAGCTTGAAATTGATCCCCATCCAGATTTAACAAACAGGGTTCAAAGGGAATTTGTTTTTCTAATAATGCCACCCAAACGCGACGAGCATTCACGGAAATGGGATTGTAGTAAAACTTCAGCATTGCCACCCTAAGTTTACGAATACGCCCCTTACTATACGCTATCAAGACTGACACAACGAAACCCTTCATGGTGAGATGTGTGAGGAGATAGGGTTTTTCAGCTTTTGAGTTCTACAACTTTTATGGTTTCGATGTGGAGGCTGGAAGATGTGGAAGCAGAGAAAGTCAAGAAACGAATATACATTTTGGTTAAGAGAAGATTATTAAAAGTATTATGTTTAATTAAAATAAAATGAGAAAGTACACCTAGTATCCTCAGCATCCAAATTCATAGGAGAACCGTTGCAAATTCCCAAAAGTATTCAAATCGGAGACAAGGTTTTGATTCTACGTCCAGCATACGTAGCTGGTAAGTTTGGCGTGATTTGCGGACGAGAGTCACTTGCAGATGGTCAATCAAACAACCGTTGGCTCATCCAAGCAGAGATTGATAACATTGTGGTGTCGCTCACTCCTCAAGATTTTCAAGTCCTGGGTCATTAATCGAGATTAATTTCCAGTGAATCTGAAGGTTCCTTGGCAATGGAGAGTTATTCCTTAGTTCGCTGTAATTGTTTCCAAAGTGCTTTTATTTGGTCATCAGCCTTCAGAAGTCCGAGACAATAGTCACCATCCCAGTTTGGTATCAGTTTCAAAAATGGTGAGAACAACTAAAATAATTGAGCATTAATCGTCATCATCATTGATTATGAAATCTCTGGTATTAGTGCTTTTATCCTGATTTTCCAATGTTGCTAAAGAACGATTTAGGCGTTTGACACCACTTAGGGTAATCAAGGTGAGTAATCCTCCGATTAATCCCATTTGCCACAAACCACAGCCTATAGCTGCACCTAAACCCGCCGCAGTCCATACACAGGCGGCTGTTGTCAATCCACGGACTTTCGGCTTGTCGGACTTTCTGGGAGATTCTTGTAAAATCAATCCTGCTCCGAGAAATCCTACTCCAGTAGCTACACCCTGAATTGTTCGGCTTAAAGCGTTAGTGGCTGCATAGGGACTATCACCTTCAGCCTGTAAAGGAATCATCACAAATAATGCTGCACCCATACTGACCAACATAAAGGTTCTCATACCGGCTGGTCTACCTCCTTGTTGACGATTGAATCCAATCATGCACCCAACTACCAAAGCGAGAGCTAGTCTAAATGCTATATGTGGCCAATCGTTAGGGGTAATGATCATTTCTCCCATTGCCAAATTCCTGTTTATAAATAAAGCTTAAGTACGGTAAATCTGTAGATTTAGTCAAGTTTATTAAAAATTTAACATAAGGTTAAAAATAAGTAAAATTTTCTATTTGATTTACAGGGAATAGGGAATAGTGCAAACTTTGAACGATTACTGTTAGGGACTTCCAGATAAAAAAATAGTTTTAAGACACGAATACACTGTGTAAATTTTGTAAATGCGGTGTTTTGTCAAATTTTTTTGAGACAAAAGAAAAAGCGATCGCTTCATGGCGAGGCGATCGCTTAATATTATCCAGAGGATGACTTTTACTTCACAATCCCGGAAACAGCCATAATTTCAGGTTCGCTGATTTGAGGAGATAGGAAATCTTGGGCGTATATCCGAGGATTGGTTTGGGCAATTTGAGTATAAGATTGCCGTACTTGGGTATTTACAGCTACTGTTTTCACATCGTACATATTAGTAGCTAACTTAGGATAAACACCAATCCCAATAATCAATACCAAGAAGCTAGCTGCAATAAACACTTCTCTAGTAGTAGCGTCTCTATAAACTGCTTGGCTAGGTAGCAAACAATCTGTACCAAAGCAGACTGTCCCTTCATCTTCGTGGTTTTCGTAAGCTGAGTTGTTAATGTTGCAGGATAATTCTGCACCTGTGCCGTAAAATACCTGTCTCAACATTGATAACAGATAAATCGGAGTCAAAATCACACCTACAGCAGCTAAGAAAACCATCACAGTACAGAAAGTTGAACTGTAAATGTCACTGGTAGTAACCCCGACAAATACCTGAAGTTCGCTGACAAAACCACTCATTCCAGGGAGTGCTAAGGAAGCCATCGCACCGGCGGTGAATAAAGCAAACACTTTCGGCATTAATTGACCAATACCACCTAAACTGTCCATCGCCATTGTGTGGGTACGGTCATAAGTAACCCCAGCTAGGAAGAATAACACCGCCGCAATTAAACCGTGAGACAGCATTTGCAGCATGGCACCACTCACACCCACATCGGTGAAAGAAGCGATACCCAGCAGCACAAAACCCATGTGAGACACAGAGGAATAGGCGAGGCGGCGTTTCATGTGGGTTTGGGCAAAGGAATTTAACGCCCCGTAGATGATATTGATGACACCAAGAGTAGCTAAAACAGGAGCAAAGTAGATATGGGCATCGGAAAATATTTCTAAATTAAAGCGAATTAATCCATATCCACCCATTTTTAATAGTACACCTGCCAAAATCATAGATACAGGTGCAGAAGCTTCACCGTGGGCATCAGGTAGCCAAGTGTGTAAGGGGAAAATCGCCAGTTTGACACCAAAGGCAATTAATAATCCAGCGTAAAGTAGTAACTCTAAAGCTAAGGGGTAATTCTTCGCACCCAGTTCCACAATATCAAAGGTGGTGTTGTCACCGTAGAGAGCCATTGCTAGCCCAGCTACCAGAATAAAAATTGAAGCTGCTGCTGTGTAGAGTAAGAACTTTGTAGCAGCGTAGCGACGTTTTTGACCACCCCAAATTGATACTAAAAGATATACAGGAACTAGTTCTAATTCCCACATGATGAAGAATAGCAGCGCGTCTTGAGCCACAAATACACCAATTTGTGCTGCATACAACACCAGCATTAAGAAATAGAACAGGCGTGGTTTCAGGTTTACCTGCCAAGCAGCCAGCATGGAAAGTGTGGTGACAAATCCTGCCAACAGCACAAGCGGCATGGAGATACCATCAACAGAAACAGCCCAGCTGAAGCCCAACTGAGGTACCCAGGCATATTTTTCCGCAAGCTGAAAAGTTGCACTGTTGGTATCGTAATTTGTCCAAAAGGCGTAGCACATCAAAACAAAGTCCGCGATACCAACGCCCAAGGCATACCATCGCACCAGTTTGCCGTCTTTATCAGGCAACACGGGAATGGCTAGGGAAGCAACGAGTGGCAGTAGAATAATCGCGGTTAGCCAAGGAAATCCATCAGCTATCATGGCAATGAGCAAAAATACTTATGTGTGAATAAAACTATTCTATTAAACTTTGTTAACTTCTCCAAATAAATCTTTACCGCACCTCAGCATTAGAAAAACTCTATTCAATAGTCAAAAATCAATGAATATAAGAGGAAATCATAGATAAAGGCAGGGGATTGGGGACTGGGGACTGGGGACTGGGGATTGGGGACTCTCACAAGTGTAGGTTTTTTACCTAGCAGTGAGTGATGACTCTCAGGCTAACGACAGAATCATCGTTTCACTCACCCCTACACCCCAAAACCAATGTTTTTGGTACACGACGTAAAAAACCTACACTTGTCAGGGACTGGGGATTGGAGTTACAAAACTTTAACTAAACTGCAAATATCCCCGACTGTTGGCTAAAGTCGGGGATATTTGCATGAGGATTTGTAAATTTATTGGCGAAAATTAACTATAAAATCTGTTTTTTGTAAAACTGAATACAGAAGTAATTTGATTTATACCCTGTATATGCTTGGTGGAGTCAATAACTTGACAAATGATCTTTGTGAGAGGGCTAGAAACGATGCTAGTTACGGAAACTTATCCTGTATTTCCATTCAGACCCTTATCTGGCATAAATTGTGATGATCACATCACTCCTATAAATGAGACTTGGGTAAAGTTGCTTCATCTCCCTAGTGAATATAGTGGTGATGAAGCTAAGTTACTCTGTCAGGAGTCTCCAAACACCTGGGTAGCATGGATACCGGACTATGGTGAAATGACTCTGCACGAAAGTTGTTTTATTCCCTTGTGGTGAGATAGCTTTCTAGGAGTGAGGCGATCGCTTGCGGACAGTTCTTCTTGTATTTCTTTTTACCCAGCATTAAAATACAGTTGGGCGCACTGCTACAGCGTTTTTGACAACTGGTATGTTCGATAGTCACTTTGTCAAGTAAACCGCGATCGCACAAAGTTTGTTCTAGTTGAGATAATAACCCTTGACCACCTCTTTTTATGCAACCCGCTTTTTGACACACCATAATTTTCGCTGATGGTTGCGTTGGTAAATCTGCGTGGGAGTGGGAAACTGACTCATCACTAATCTTAGTGACTTCATAAGCTTTGAGTTTAATTGTCCCTTTGTATCGGTGTAATTTTCCCACACCATAAATATTAATGCGCTCACCTATGTGGAGAGATGAACTTAAACAAGAGCGTAATTTTTTCGGTAGTTTAATTAACACATCTCCAGAGGGAATTGCCAAACTCAAGTATTTAATTTTCTTGGGTTTATTGCCCATAAAACCCAAGAAATTACCCTCAAGATTAAACTCTGATAACTGCAAAAATTTGTCACCCATATCAGTATGAACAAGAAGGTAGAGAGTATTGTACGTCAACATATAAAAGAAAAAAGGTAAAAGAACCTATCTTTTGCCTTTTGACTTTTACCTTTTGCCTTTTTTAAGCCAGTCTTTTAGCTTCTACAGTTTTAGGTAAACTACTAGCATCTGGGATTTCACGAAATTCTAATTCCCAGCCATTCGCTAGAGTGAGAACTTTACCTTCAGCACCATCAGTTTGTTTAACTACTACTTCTTCTAAGTCTTTTTTGGCAACGTAAACTGTTAAGTTACCTGCATCATTCATCCGTAACATTACTTTCATGGTTTTCCTCAGCAGATTCTAGTTCTTTTTCCCGACAGCCAATAATGATTCCTTTTTCCAAGAAATGCACGGCATAAATATAAGAACGTTGTAAAAAAGTTCCTATACTTGCTACGTAGCCAATTTCTCCTTTTTTTGCTAAAATTTCGCCGATGTCTCGACCTGGAAATGTGCCATCATTCTTAATTTGTTTACGAAGTCTGACTTTTTCTCCTAAGTCAAACGCCGGTTCTGAATCCAATTCGTATTCATCGCGCTGCATGAGAATACCTCTGTTCTTTTACCAAGTTCAGCAGTTCTTCTGTAGTTAAACTGCGTTTTTTCTGGACTGACTGTTGGCGGACTGCTTCTAAAACAGATTGGGTTTCTTCGGCGTTGAGAATAATGCCATGCTGTTTGAGTAAGCTAGATACCAAATGTCGTCCAGAATGTTTACCTACGACTAGGCGGCGTTCCCAACCGACTTCTTCCGGTGCAAAGGGTTCGTAGGTGTCAGGGTTTTGCATGACACCATGAGCATGAATTCCTGACTCGTGAGCAAAGGTATTTTCACCAACGATCGCTTTCCAAGGTGGTACGCTAGCACCAGAAGCAGCCGCTACCAGTTGCGACAATTCCAACAACCGGGGTGTGTCAATTCCCATGTCTACGCCATAGATGCGTTTAATGGCCATGACGACTTCTTCTAAAGCTGCGTTACCAGCTCGCTCACCCATACCGATAACTGTAGTATTCACAGATGCGGCTCCAGCTTTAATTCCTGCTAAAGCGTTGGCTGTAGCCATACCGAAATCATTGTGGGTATGAATTTCTACGGGAATGGATAAAGCCGAAACTAACTGCTTTACTTCCCCATAGGTGCTGAAAGGATCAAGAACTCCCACGGTATCGCAGAAACGAAAACGGGATGCACCCCATTCTTCGGCTGACAATGCAACATCCAAGAGGAAGTTTTCATCAGCTCTGGAGGAATCTTCCCCCCCAACTGCAACCCAAAGACCTTGATCAACTGCAAAGCTAATACAGTCTTTGAGTCTTTGCAGACTTACCCGCCATTGTCCGTGGAATTTCGCGGCGATTTGAATACCGGAAACAGGAATGGCGATATGTACGCGCTTCATTCCACAGGCAATAGAAGCTTTAATATCTGAAATGACAGCGCGATTCCACGCCAACAGTTCAGCTCGTAAACCTAAGTTAGAAATGGCGGAGATGGCGCGCATCTCTTCCTCACCCATTGCAGGTATCCCCACTTCTAATTCGGGTACACCAATGCTATCGAGAAATTTAGCGATCGCCACTTTTTCTTCGAGGGTAAATGCTACACCTGCGGCTTGTTCACCGTCTCGTAATGTCGTGTCGTTAATGATAATTTTAGTCATCTCAAACATCCCTCTTAGCAATTTCTCTTAATATACTTTCAAGATTTAACGGCACTGTTTTATACAATTTGTGGTATTGGTAAATGCTAGAAATATCTGGCGAAGATTGAACAGTAAATGCAGTTAACTTTTACCTTTAATAATTCATCTTCATCATTTCTAAATATTACCTAAACAATAACAACATATCTGTATGACAGTAGACAAAAACCATGTATCATTTAATAAAAAATTTGCAAAAAATATATATTCTTTAACTAAATATTCACTATATATAAGTATTAGCAATTATCCGCTAATTATTGACATATAAGGATAATTGCTAAATATTTTTTTCAATTTATTTGAGGTGCTAAAAGTGATTAAAATGTTACATTGCAATACATTTATGTCAAGAAGATTTTCCTGTGTAGACCAAGGAATAGGCAATAGTGAAAAGTAAAATATAAACAGACATATTCAAAATATGTTGACATATCAGCACATATTAAGCAGGTTTTATTTATGTACAGAAATTTTAATTTCTTAAGTTATTATTTTCAGTAATTGAATTATATTTCGATATAAATTAATGTTTGAATTGCAACTATATTTGTTTCTGAGATATTTTCTTATAAAATTATGATTTTATGACTATTTAATCCAAGTTATTCAAATGTTATTATGTAACCAATCTAGAATTTTCTCCAATTCTTCTAAATTTACTAAACCATATTGCCAAAGTAACATCGGTAAAGGTGCAGGATCAAGTTCACGGTGTTTGAGGGCTATAGCAATATCTTTATGGGAAAGTGCAAGTTCATTATGTAAAAAATCTAGCAGTTCTACATCTTTGTTGTGAGTAGTCACGTTGTTTCACTCCTAATGCAAAATACAAAATTAAAAATCCCTAATAAAAATGCTTATTTTGTTAGTTTTTTGTCAGACCTTCTTAGCACCCAGCACTCTTAACTCAGCACCCAGCACTTAAAACGATTCATAGTTGCAATCCCAACAACGCTCTAGCCAGTCCAGCAATTCTGGGCGAGAAGCTAGAAATTGCATAACTGTACTGCGAACTAGAACTGCTGTCAAGCAGCTATTAACTTGCACCCGCAATGAGCCATCAGGATGACAGGAACACGGGATCATCAACTCTTGTAACCGATGATAAATCTGCCAGCGATCGCCAAACGGTATCTGCAATATATAATCACCTCGCAACATGATTATTTATCCTTAGTCAACAATTCTGGTTCTGAGGACTGGCTAGAGAGAGTTTGTAGTTTTTGTTCTAGCTGCTCAATTCGCGTTAATAGTGAACGAATCACATTTGCTTCTACATCAGGTAACTTGGCGTGATCCAGAGGACATAAATTATTCTTTTCCTTACGGGAAATAATCCGTCCTGGAATCCCTACTACTGTAGAGTCTGGGGGAACATCGCGTAATACAACTGAACCTGCGCCAATTCTGACGCGATCGCCAATTTGAATATTACCTAAAACCTTTGCACCAGTACCCACAACCACATGACTGCCGACAGTCGGATGGCGTTTACCGCTTTCCTTGCCTGTACCGCCTAGAGTTACACCTTGATAAATTAGGGTGTAGTCCCCCACAATCGCCGTTTCACCAATCACAACCCCCATCCCGTGGTCGATAAACACACCTTTACCAATCTTTGCACCTGGGTGAATTTCGATGCCGGTGAGAAACCGTGCTAGATGAGAAATGAAGCGAGGGAAGAACACCACATTCCGCAGGTGTAACCAGTGAGCGAGACGATGTAAACAGATAGCGTGCAAACCAGGATAACAGAACACCACCTCCAGCCAATTGCGTGCGGCGGGATCGCGTTCAAAAATTATCCGAAAATCACTCAACAATGGCTCAAACAAATTGCCAGAGAAGAGACTCTGCAACCAGGAAGTTTTGGTTTTATCAGGTGGATTCTCGATACCATCTAAGGACTGTTGCATTGGTACTGCGTGGGTAAAAGAGCCTTGTGCTATTTTTATGCTTATATCAGGCGACCCCCAACAGGACAGTACACCCCATCTTGATTGGATTTATTGGATTAATTACGTTTATACTCAACCCCTCCAACCCGCCACAGACAACAACCAAAAATTTATTTTGGGGTATGGGTACAAGTATTTTAGATATGGGGGACTAGTATTTATCACCCCAGGGTTCAGAATTTTTGTACTCGCTACAAAAAACTTAATATGTAAGACTTTGATACGATTTGAGTGAGATATTTTGAGATATATTAAGCTGTACTCAAATCCCCTGGAATATCAAGTAGACAGGACTACAACTCAAATTTCTGTATACCCAGTTACTATATTCATTATAGCGATTCGCCGCATTTAAAACAGTGCTGAGTGCTGAGTAATGAGTGATGAGTAATGAGTAATGAGTGGTGAGTTTTTTTATTACTCAAGCACTTTAGAAATAAGGGCAAAGTCCCTTAATTGGAAGCATCCTTGGGACTTCCAGATAATAAAATATTCAGCGTTGCTGATTGAGAATATGAACTGTCTCACGCAAAGGCGCAAAGGCGCAAAGGCGCGAAGGAACAAAGGAAAACAAAGGTATTGCTGGCATTTCATACTTTGATTCAGCAACGCCAAACATTCAATTCACTGATTGGAAATTGTCTTTATCTCCCCTGCCCCCTGCCCCCTGTACCCTTGCCTATACAGTGATAGGATATTTTTTTAGTTAGAAGCTCCCTTACCTCTGGCGATTTGCTGTTGGACGAACATTTCCCTTAACACCATTGCCGGATCAACATAGTTATTGGCGTACTTCATTACCCAGTGGAGATGAGGCCCGGTGGTACGTCCGGTCATCCCGATTCTACCAATTCTCACTCCTGTGGGGATTGTTTGACCTTCCCAAATTTGGATACCGCCGGCTCTATCAATCATGTACTGCCGACCGTTGGAGGTTTCTACAGAACCTTCCATATGACAATAGGTGTGTTCCCATTGTCCAGATTTAATTACGATGTGAGTACCACAAGCACCGCGATCGCTCACTTTAATCACTGTTCCACCCCACCAGTTACGAATATAACTGCCTTGTGGAGCAGCTATATCTAAACCATTGTGAAATTCCCAATTATTCCCGCCTGTTGCTGAACGACGGTAGCCAAATGCAGAGGTATAGGCTTGGAAGTTTTCTACAGGAAAAGATGCTGCTGACCAACCATTAGCTGTGGCTATAGTGTTGGATTTTACCTCTCTTGCTCTGGCAATTTCTTCTTGAGGTAATAGAGTCATGCAGCTAAAAATACTGATACTTAAGATTGACAGCGTGGCTGTTCCCAATATTACTTTTGCTTGCTGCTTACTCATTATTATGTTCCTTCAGCCATTCCTATATTATTGAGATTTATTTTTTGTAAATACTCGGCTAAATCTAAATTAAAAATCGCCATCTTTCCGGAAAAACAGATTTTTATTTGAATTATTAGATTTCTGCTGTGAGTATATACTTACGTAAATTAGCTTATTCAGTCAAATAGATTAATATATAAGGGTTTTAGGTGTCAAACTTTCGCGTTAAATTTGCTTTGCAACTGCTTAATTGCTATCAAAAAACTGTTAATAAGCAAAAATTATAGATTTTTTAATCAGGATTTTACGTGTATACATATAAAAATCAAATGTAATTCTTGAACTATTTGTGTAAGCAGGGAATAGGAAATGGGTAATTTAGATGTGTACAGGATTTTCGTGTCAAATCTTTAGACAAGAAAAGTTTTTATTTTTAAATTTAATTTATGCTGAAGATGAAAATTAATAAAATAATTTTATACAGAAAAATTAAGTATATTTGCGAATAAATTTAGGAAATCATAGATGATTTACAGCAGTCAAGGGAAAGATTATCTATGGGATAGTTGCCAAGTTGCCAAAATCTTGTTAACTTTTATGCTTAAGATTGCTGAATAAGTAGATTGATCATGATATCTAGCATCAATCGAACCATTTGCAGGAAGCACCAAAGCCATGCTGACCGAGATACTACCTTTTAGTTTTGAGATAGATACAGTTGCGATCGCTGGAGCAAGTTTGTGGTCTTTGGCGTTATATTTAGGATTTTCGCCTCTGAGTGAGTGGGTAATAGAGCAACTAGGACGCTGGTTTAATTTTGCCGAGCGATCGCTTTACACTAGTGAAAAAGAATTTGAAAAAACCCGCAAAGCCAGAGAATCACAAAACGCCTTTTACGCCTCACTGTTTAGCATTGTGCCGTTTTTGGTCATTGGAGCTTTATGTAACTGGGGTGTAGAAATCAGTTTAGGACGCAGTTGGGCAATTAGTATGGGTATCCTCGCCTGCATGGGTTCTGGAATTTACGAACTAGGGCGCAGAGATGGACAGTCTGATTAGCCAATAGTCATCAGTCATTAGGGAACAGGGAACAGAATCTTTAATTTTGAATTTTGAATTTTGAATTTTGAATTGATTAGCCCTATGCCCAATTGCCAATTTCCTCACTAACAATCTGGGCTATTTTTTGAGCTGCGCCACTTTCGCCTCTGGCGTTGCGTAGCTTGCTGCGTATTTCTTCTAATTTCTCTGGATGATCTATTAAGTCTAAAACCATGTCTCCGATTTCATTGGCTTGGAGTTTTCCGACGATTTCGGGTACTATTTCGGCTTTTGCCCAGATGTTTGGCCAGGCTAGTAAACCTTTACGTCTGAGAAATAACCAGTTAATGATTTTGGCGAAGGTAGAACCTAACACTGGTAAATTTGCCAGCAACCCTGGTAAACCATCCCAGGAACGCATAGCATCAAGTTGTTGTGTGGGTAATAACACTAGCATGGGTACACCCAAAGCCCCTAATTCGGCTGTGTTTGCTCCGACGGTGGTTAAGCAAACACAACAACGGGATAATAAATCATAGGCAGGATTTTCTTGGTGTAACTCTACATTTACTCCTTGACTGGTTTCCAATACAGGGTATTTACCACTTTGTTCAGGGACAACTAAGGAAGCACCAGAAAATTGAAAAGTTTCGGCAAAAGGGTTTTTTTGAGGATCTGCAAAGCTGGCTAGAGTTTGTAAATCTAACGTAGGCGCAACAGGAATGACAAATTTCATCTCAGGTCTTTTGCTGTGGATATATTCAGCAATTTTGAGCATTAGGGGGACACCTTGGGTTAATTTTGCGGCTTTTGACCCAGGTAACAGACCTATGATTGGGGAATGGGGATTAGGGATTGGGGATTGGGTAGTGTTGAGTTGTTTTTGGGCTTCTAGCATGATGTCGCCGACGACTGTAAATTTATCGGCGTACTTGGGGGAAACTTTGGCGGAAACTTGTGGGTTCATAACTGCAAAGCGGTCAATGAAGTTATGCCATCTGGCTTCCCATTCGGCGTAAACTAATGTACGATATCCCAGTTTTTTGCCGATGAATACAGGGAAAATTTGATCGCCACCTAAGAATATAATGACACCGCGATCGCTCCAATCCCAATTTTCTACAGTTTTACCCCAGAGTAAAAATTGCCAAAAATGCTCTGCTGATTGTACTCGGTCTACTTCTGGATAAGAAAGAGCGATCGCTGCTTCTTTACCGCTAGCATTAGGACACGGTGATAAAACTACAGAAATCCTTACCTCATCACGGTTATTTCCTAACTGTTCTCGTAAAGCCTTCACTACTGGACGTACCCAAGTCGTTACTTCCCCTGGGCCATTGGAGAGAATTAGAATATCTACTAAATCCATAAGTTAAAAGTAAACATTTATAATACCAATTCAGACAATTTATGGCAGTGTTAGCAGTTGCACAGCTTAGATATTTCTGCAATTAACAGAGCAAACATTAAGTATTGATTTAAATTATTATACGGTTATTTCAGTGTAAATACTATTAGGAATGTTGGTTTGGATGTTTCAATAAAGTTATTAATCGTAAGTTTATAAAAACTAATTTCTAGGTTCATGGTTTTGTTCTATACCATTAATTAAAGATAAAAAAGGGTGAATTTTAAGCATGGCGATCGCTCTTGATTTCGCACTACTATAAAAACATGGGGAAACACTACGCGAATCCTGACCTCTTCATTCTCATTGCCTGAAGTTAACAGATAGTGCTTGACAAAATTACATATTTATATATTTGGCTATATTGCGCCTCAACAGTACAAATTTGCCATAAAATATCGAAAAATATTAAGTTTTTGTTACATTAAGTGAGCAATTGCTTTTATTATCTATTAATGTTTGTTAACAAAGTTTGCGATTTTTATATCGATTTATGTCAGTTAGACGACAAAATCCCCATTTGGTAAGGTTTTTCTGATAAAAAACTCTTATTGCCGAACAAAATCGTTAAACTTTGTGGGCAACTTAGCCGCAAAGAAATTCCTGTAGAGAACACGCATCAAAGGAGCCGAGGAAGCATGTTCACCCACGTCAAGTCCACCATTAGACACATTGCGCCTGATAACCTGGGCGGACGTAACTTCATTAAGGTGGTCTATGTCGTGCTTGAGTCCCAGTACCAGAGCGCACTGTCGCAAGCGGTTCGCACGATTAACTCAAACAATCCCAACCTGGCGATTGAAATCAGTGGTTATTTGATTGAGGAACTTAGAGATCCTGAGAACTACGAAGAGTTCAAGCGGGATGTCGAGAGTGCCAATATTTTTATTGCCTCATTGATTTTCATCGAAGACTTAGCACAGAAAGTTGTTACAGCAGTAGAACCACACCGCGATCGCTTGGATGTAGCTGTTGTGTTTCCCTCTATGCCAGAGGTAATGCGCCTAAATAAAATGGGCAGTTTTTCCTTGGCACAATTAGGGCAATCGAAGAGTGCGATCGCACAATTCATGAAAAAACGCAAGGAAAAATCCGGTGCGGGATTCCAAGATGGGATGCTAAAGCTATTGCGAACCCTGCCGCAAGTGCTGAAGTATTTACCAATGGACAAAGCCCAAGATGCTCGCAATTTTATGTTGAGCTTTCAGTATTGGCTGGGAGGTTCACCAGACAACCTGGAAAACTTCTTGCTAATGCTAGCCGATAAATATGTATTTAAATCTGTAGATAAACAAAATTCGGCATCTCTGGCATATCAACCACCAGTAGTTTACCCAGACATGGGTATTTGGCATCCCTTAGCACCCACAATGTTTGAGGATGTGAGAGAGTACCTCAACTGGTACACAGTCCGTAAGGACATATCCAGTGATTTAAAAGATCCTTTAGCTCCCTGTGTTGGGTTAGTATTACAACGCACACACTTAGTTACAGGTGATGATGCTCACTATGTGGCAATGGTGCAGGAGTTGGAATCCCTGGGTGCAAAAGTATTACCAGTATTTGCTGGTGGTTTGGATTTCTCCAAGCCTGTAGATGCTTACTTCTACGAACCCACAACCAAAACCCCTTTAGTCGATGCAGTCATATCTTTAACAGGCTTTGCATTGGTAGGCGGCCCAGCTAGACAAGACCATCCTAAAGCGATTGAATCACTCAAACGCCTCAATCGTCCCTACATGGTGGCATTGCCTTTAGTATTCCAAACTACGGAAGAGTGGTTAGATAGCGATTTAGGCTTACATCCGATTCAAGTAGCATTGCAAATTGCGATTCCTGAATTAGATGGAGCAATTGAACCGATTATATTATCGGGTAGAGATGGGGCGACAGGGAAGGCGATCGCACTCCAAGACCGTATCGAAGCCGTAGCCCAACGCGCTCTAAAATGGGCTAACCTCCGTCGTAAACCCAAACTCAACAAAAAAGTCGCCATCACCGTTTTCAGCTTCCCCCCCGACAAAGGTAACGTCGGTACAGCCGCATACCTCGATGTATTCGGCTCAATTTACGAGGTGATGCACGCACTCAGAAACAATGGCTACGACGTGCAGGACTTACCAGAAAACGCGAAAGAGTTGATGGAACAAGTCATCCACGATGCACAAGCACAGTACGCCAGCCCAGAACTCAACATTGCCTACAAAATGTCAGTCCCCGAATACGAAGAACTGACACCATATTCCCAACGCCTAGAAGAAAACTGGGGGCCACCGCCAGGACACCTCAACAGCGACGGACAAAACTTATTAATTTACGGTAAGCAATTCGGTAACGTCTTCATAGGTGTACAACCAACATTCGGTTATGAAGGCGACCCCATGCGGCTATTGTTCTCCCGTTCCGCCAGTCCTCACCACGGCTTTGCAGCTTACTACACTTACCTAGAAAGAATTTGGGGCGCGGATGCTGTACTACATTTTGGTACACACGGTTCTCTGGAATTTATGCCCGGTAAGCAAATGGGGATGTCCGGCGAATGCTACCCAGATAACTTAATTGGCACAATTCCCAACCTGTACTACTACGCCGCCAACAACCCCAGCGAAGCGACAATTGCTAAACGCCGCAGTTACGCCGAAACAATTTCCTACCTCACACCACCCGCAGAAAACGCTGGTTTGTACAAAGGTTTGAAAGAACTCAGTGAGTTAATTGGTTCTTACCAAACCTTAAAAGATAGCGGTCGCGGTATCCCCATCGTCAACACCATCATGGATAAATGCCGGATGGTGAACCTAGACAAAGACATCGACTTGCCCGAAATCGATGCCAAAGATATGACCCCAGAAGAACGGGATAATATTGTCGGCAGCGTCTACCGCAAGTTAATGGAAATCGAATCGCGGTTATTACCTTGTGGTTTGCACGTCATTGGTAAACCCCCAAGTGCAGAAGAAGCGATCGCAACTCTAGTTAATATCGCCAGCTTAGACCGTCAAGAAGAAGAAATTCTCAGCTTACCCCGCATCATTGCCAACAGCGTGGGACGCAACATTGACGAAATCTACCAAAACAGCGACAGAGGCGTATTAGAAGATGTCCAATTATTGCAAGACATCACCCTAGCAACTCGCGCCGCCGTCCGCGCCTTAGTACAAGAACAAACCGACGCAGAAGGCAGAGTTTCTTTAGTTTCCAAGTTGAATTTCTTCAACATGGGCAAAAAAGAACCTTGGGTAGAAGCACTGCACAAAGCAGGTTATCCCAAAGTTGACGCTTCCGCCTTAAAACCCCTGTTCGAGTATTTAGAATTCTGCTTACAACAAGTTTGTGCAGACAACGAACTCGGCGCATTACTCAAAGGCTTAGAAGGCGAATATGTTCTACCTGGCCCTGGTGGCGACCCCATCCGCAACCCCGATGTATTACCCACAGGTAAAAACATTCACGCCCTCGACCCCCAATCAATTCCCACGGCTGCGGCTGTACAATCAGCTAAAATCGTTGTTGATAGACTTTTGGCAAGAAATAAAGCCGAAAACAACGGTAACTGGCCAGAAACCATTGCCTGTGTTCTCTGGGGAACAGATAACATCAAAACCTACGGTGAATCTCTAGCGCAAATCATGTGGATGGTGGGTGTACGTCCGGTTCCCGACGCGTTAGGAAGGGTGAACAAGTTGGAGTTAATTCCCCTAGAAGAATTGGGAAGACCCAGAATTGACGTTGTAATTAACTGTTCTGGTGTATTCCGCGACTTGTTCATCAACCAGATGAACCTGCTAGATCAAGGGGTGAAAATGGCTGCGGAAGCGGATGAACCCTTAGAAATGAACTTCGTCCGCAAACACGCGATGCAGCAAGCTGAGGAATTGGGAATTAACCTCAGACAAGCAGCCACCCGCGTTTTCTCTAACGCTTCCGGTTCTTACTCGTCAAATATCAACTTGGCAGTAGAAAACAGCACCTGGGATAGCGAAGCCGAGTTACAAGAAATGTACCTCACCCGTAAATCCTTCGCCTTCAGTGCCGACAACCCCGGCATGATGGAACAATCTCGGAAGATTTTTGAAAGCACCCTCAAAACTGCTGAGGCAACATTCCAAAACCTTGATTCTTCTGAGATTAGTTTAACGGACGTTTCCCACTACTTCGACTCAGACCCCACCAAGGTTGTATCAAGTCTGCGTGGCGATGGCAAAACCCCAGCATCTTACATTGCAGACACCACCACAGCCAACGCCCAAGTCCGCACATTATCCGAAACCGTCCGCTTAGATGCCCGTACCAAACTATTAAATCCCAAGTGGTATGAAGGTATGCTGTCCCACGGTTACGAAGGTGTCCGCGAACTCTCCAAGCGATTGGTAAATACAATGGGTTGGAGTGCGACAGCCGGCGCAGTTGACAACTGGATTTATGAGGATGCAAACGAAACCTTCATCAAAGATGAAGAAATGCAAAAACGTTTGATGAACCTCAACCCCCATTCTTTCCGCAAGATGGTATCAACATTGTTGGAAGTGAATGGTCGCGGTTATTGGGAAACTAGCGAGGAGAATTTAGACCGCCTCCGCGAGTTGTACCAAGAAGTTGAAGACCGAATCGAGGGCATAGAATAGGATTATATGGGCAGGCTTTACGCCTGCCTTAATCTTTCAGTCTGGAATATCACTATGAATGCTTTAACCGTCAACCTTCAATCAGTATTGGAACTGACAGATGAGCAGTTTTTTAATCTATGTCAAGTAAACCGTGACTTGAAGTTTGAACGCACTGCTACGGGAGAATTAATTATCATGCCACCCACGGGGGGAGAAACGGGAAATAAAAACGCTAGAATCACTCAACAAGTAATGAATTGGACTGATGCTGATGGTACTGGCATTGCTTTTGATTCTTCTACTTGTTTTAAATTGCCTAATGGTGCAGACCGTTCTCCTGATGCTGCTTGGATAAAGTTGTCAAGATGGAATGCTTTAACTGACGAACAAAAAGAAAAGTTTCCCCCCATTTGTCCTGATTTTGTAATTGAGTTACTTTCGCCGAGTGATAGTTTGAAGGTTGCACAGGAAAAGATGAGGGAATATATAGACAATGGTGTGCGGTTAGGTTTATTAATTAATCGTAAATCTCGTCAGGTAGAAATTTATAAACAAGGTAAGGAAGTTGAGGTTTTAGAATCTCCTAATACAGTATCAGGGGAAGATATTTTAAATGGTTTTGTTTTGAATCTAGCAATGATTTGGTAATTTAGGATGTAGAAGAGCCAGAGGTGATTTTCCAATGGATAAATTAACTCGGTATCGCCAGATTGTACCACAAATATTACGGGAATATAGTGAGCAAAAACCAGCTTACGGAAATATAGAGGTTGAAACAATTTTTGATAAAGAACGCGACCATTATCAAATAGTTCATGTAGGCTGGGAAGGTCAAAATTGGGTACACAGTTGTATTATCCACATCGACATTAAAGGTAGCAAGATTTGGCTGCAATGGAATGGTACTGAGGATGATATTGCTGCTAATTTGGTAGCTGCGGGAGTTCCCAAGGAAGATATTGTATTAGGTTTTCAGTCTCCTTTTATGAGGCAGTTTACAGAATATGCAGTTAGTTAAGAGATGTTTGGAAAATTCCTAAGAGAGATTTATGAATATTAACGTTTACATTGACTAGGATGAGGTTCTATATAAAGTTCTGATATGGCAAATTTTCCAAATGATGTTAAATCTGAATCAGAATTATAAATTGTTAAATATTCTTGACTTCTAGTAATAGCTGTATAGAGGAGTGGTACTTTAGCTTCATGTTGCTCTTCTTCGGGATTAAAAAATACAAGAATATTACTTAATTCCCATCCTTTAAAACTATGTATTGTACATACTTTAATCTTACCTCCTTGCATCCAAAAACCGGCTTTATAACCACGCCTTAGTTCATCCCTTTTTCTCTCAAATTCTTCATAGTTATTGCTATATAAACGATAAATTATTTGATTTTCTTCCTGAGACTCAAAATTTTGCTGATAAGGCAATGAGAGTTCATCTAAAGCTTTGCAAATTTGCCATCCATCCTCAACAGTACATACTAAAATGGCAATATCTGCACGAGCTACGTTTCTATCATGAATGAGATTACTAACATCTTCCTTGATGGCTTCTAGTACCTGCTTCTTTGTGCCATCAAACCAAATATTACGTACAAAAAGATTACCTTGAACAGATTTGATAGACTTGACAGTTCCCGACTCACCCTCTTGTTTAGCCCAAGTAGATAGAGCATTAGCAAGTCTAGCTGTTTGTTCAGGAATTCGATAAGACTCATTCAGAAGATTGGGACGACCTTTGATACCTGGAATTGCTCCCCTATTATTGACATTCTTCCTATAAATGTTTTGCCGATCATCTTCACAAAACATCAGGTGATAATTAGGTGCAGTTATTTTCTGTAATATCTCAATCCATGAACGCTCAAAATCCTGTCCTTCGTCAATAAGCACCACATCAATTGGTTCTTTTAGACTCCGGTTATCGATCTCCGCAGTCTCTTTTGGAAAAAAACGATGAAAATGACCAACTTCGATATAGCGGTGGTAATGTGGCCCGTAATGACGAGCTAAACGTGTCACTAAATCACGAAGGTTGTTTGCCATCGTAATATTAAAACATACTAACAAAACTTTTTTTCCTTGTTTGGCAGCATTAACTGCTTTGTGAACCAAGACAAGTGTTTTACCACCTCCAGCAGCACCAAAAACTCTACGACATCCAGTATTGTTAGGTAGTAAATCTTCCTGTTTTTTATTAAAAGTCACTAATAAACTTTTAATGTCTGTGCTACCGTGTTTTGGGTATGCTAGTGCATTTCGTAGTCGGTCAGCAATACCATTCCTTTTCATTAGTGGTGTAAACTTAGAACCGTGACGAAGATAGCATTTTTCTAGCATTGTCCGTAAGAGTTTTGAATCTGTATAGTCGTATCCAAAAACATTAGAGTACCTGTCTAATATATGCTGAAGTCGCTTCCTCACATCTGCGGTTTTATGTTTGTGGAAATATACAAAGGGTTGAATCAGACTATGAACTTTTTGATTTAAGAGTCGTTCAGCTCCTAGAATTGGTATCTCATATTTAAATATAGAATCACGATACTTTTCTGCTTGCTTAATTGGGCAGTAATCGTCTTTACTTATAGTAATCCATCTTCCTGTATCTCTAGCTCGAACCTGCCAGTCATAACTACCATTATTATCCTGAATAATATTGTAAGCATTTAAATCCCAATCTTTTACTTCAAAAATTCCTATACCTGCATCTTCACAAAAAATTACAATATCTGGTCTTAGACCGTTTAAGTGAGGTTGAAAATATACTGTCCAATCATCATCAAGAATTTGAAGTAAAGCCTTCATTAAATGGATTTCTCCTTCTGTTGGCTTTTGAGGCAAGCTATTGATTTCTTCTAAATCTGGTACTAAAACAGCCATTTACCCTCAAAAAATGATTTAGTAATTATTAAAAAGATATTTTCTAGTAAGAATTTTAGTATAAAAAAGTAATAATGATGCAAGAAGTGAGTATTTTTAGTTACGCAATACATACAGATATTCCAAATTTTTCTACGGGAAATATCTTTCAAAAAGTTGCGGATTATAGATGAGCATATTTGTATACAGGTATTAGCACAGCTTACCGTGTAATTTTAGAATCAGTATTCGCTTTTGGAAATGCGAAGTGCGATCGCTCATAATGACAAACAGGCGATCGCCTACTGTGCAATCATAGAATCAGCGATCGCGTTTGGGATTGTGGAGTGCGATCGCTCGTTATGATCATCAGGCGATCGCTTTTGGAAATGTGGAGTGCGATCGCCTGCACAATTAGTATAATTTATCTAGCCTATATCAATAGAATAAAATGCCAGCTAAGGACATTTACCATGATGCTGTTAAAAATGCCTTAATTAAAGACGGCTGGATAATTACGGCTGATCCTTATTTTTTGCAGTATGAAGATGCTGAACTTTATGCTGATTTATTGGCGGAAAAAACTTTATTGGCTGAACAAGCAGGACGGAGAATAGTTATTGAAATAAAGAGTTTTATTAGCCCTTCTTTGATGAAAGATTTTCAAAATGCTTTGGGTCAATATATTTTATACCGTGACATTTTACAATTAGCAAATAAAAACTATGAGATATATCTGGCAATCAGAGATACAATATTTGAGACCTTCTTTCAACGAAAATCTGTTCAAGCAGTTGTAGAACTTCATCAAATTAAACTGATTGTCTTTAACAATGAAAGAGAGGAAATTACTTTATGGACAAAGTAGTAGAGTATCGGAAGTTAATTAAACAGGTATTGGCTGAATATGATAATTTATCTCGCCAATCGCCTGATACGCATTCAGAAACTTGTTTAGTATTTGATGAAATTCACGATCATTATCTTTGGTTGACCGTAGATTGGCAAGGTAGTAAAAGACTTAAATATACTCATGTACATATTAGAATTAAGAATGAAAAAATTTATATAGAGGAAGATTATACAGAAGAAGGAATAGCACCTGAATTAATAAGATTGGGTGTACCTAATAATGATATTGTGCTTGCTTTTCATCCCCCCGATGTGAGGAAATTTACAGATTTTGCAACAGCTTAATCAATTGCTAGTTTTTTATACAGGCGATCGCATACCTGGAGGGGAAGCACGCTAGGCGCAGCGTCTCGTAGAGTAGGTATCGCGTTTGGAATTATGGAGTACGATCGCTAACCGTGTCATCATAGAATCAGCGATCGCTTTTGGAAATACGGAGTGCGATCGCCTGTACAATTGTATCCCTCTGCTCCCTGCCCCTTGTCCTCTTCATTGACTACCACTCTTCTGACCAATAAATAATTTCTGAAGATGTGTTATCAATAGCTACACCGTAACTATTACCGTGATTCCACTTAAATCCAGGTGTACCTTTATCTTGAGCATTTAAGACTAATATTTCATAGGTAGGGGGAAATGAATCACCGCCAGAGTCACTGGTGTAGAAAAAAGTTGTTGGTACACCATTGGGAAAGGTTGTATGGTCGTTACTGTTACCACCGCGATATTGATGTTTAGCTAGTTGTCTGTAATGTTGCTGTAATTTTTGAATTTCTGCGGGTGATTGTTTGAGTCTAGCTTGAAAGAAGATACTAGCTTGAGACACACCAGGAGAATAGGCAATACGTAAATTCTTGGTGTCTTTCGGTATTTCTGCGGGGAAATGCTTAATCGCGTCTTGATTTTGCCACAGTTGCTGGCGAATTTCTTGATAACGCGATACGTCGGTGATGACTTGACTTTGGTTACTGCTACTAAACGCCTTTCTGAGAAAGAAACTACCACCGACAACACCGACACTGCCGAGAGAAAAGAAAACTATCATCGTCAATTTAACAAGATGCGATCGCTTCATGGCGTTGGGTAGCTTCTAAGGTCTATAGCTATATACCCAACTAATAAAATGAATTCGTAATTTTTCGGAGATGGATCTCAAAATTTTGATGAAATCTTTGCGTAAACAGGGAAAATACGAAGTTAGTATAAAAATTTCATAAAGTAATTTTTTCTGTCTAGTTGAAAACCGCAAACCCTACCAATTCACAATGGGCTGATGTCCCTAACACGATGAAAAAATTGGCGTTGCATAAATGCGGGATGAATTAAGCTTTTCTATCCAAGTAAACTACCAATTTTTTGCGCCTTTGCGTCTTTGCGCGAAACATAAATCATCCCATTAATCAGCCAAAAAATTAACAGCATAGGGTTGATTTGACCTTCCCCAGTCTCCGTTAATATTGCTACCTTAACTTGTAAACTGTTATCCTGAATAACCAGCAAGACTAATTAGTGGTATTGCGAAGCTAATGTGCGAAAACCCACATCTAATTCCTAAATTTAGAGTAATTTGTTATGGCGAATATCCTCCACATTGATACTAGTCCCCGTGGCGAACGTTCCATTTCACGCACACTATCCCATGAATTTGTTGCCGCTTGGAAAAATGCTCATCCTGGTGATACCATCACCTACCGAGATTTAGGACGTAATCCTGTCCCCCATGTTGATGAATCTTGGATTGCGGCTGCTTTTACACCCCCAGATGCACGTACTCCAGAGTTAAATCAAGCTATTCAGCTATCTGATGGCCTCATTGATGAAATTCTCACGGCCGATCGCTGTGTTTTTGGTGTACCGATGTATAACTTAAATATTCCCTCCACTCTCAAAGCCTACATTGATCAAATTGTCCGTGTTGGGCGTACTTTTGCCGTAGACGAAAATGGTTATCAAGGTTTAATTCCTAGTAGCAAAAAGGTCTTAGTTATTACCTCTCGTGGTGGTGCATTTTCTCCAGGAACACCCTTTGCACCCTATGATTATCAAGAACCCTATCTCCGCGCCATTTTAGGTTTCATCGGTTTAACAGATGTGACTTTTATCCACGCTGAGAATTTGAGCATGGGGGATGATGCGCGTCAACAATCCTTGATAGCAGCTAAAGATGCGATCGCGCAAGCTGTCGTTAATTGGTAGTCTTTATAGTTGACTTACGCTTATGGATGTTCAAAACCCTTATAACCCTACAAAATTACACCCATTCTCAAGAAATCATCTTTTTGCGTAAGTCCTAACTTTATCTAAGTAGCCGTCATGCGTTCTGGTGTACCCAGTTCATGACGGCTACTTAGTTCCCTTTATAAATATCAGGTAATCTCCACCAAGGAACATTCGGATGTTCATGATGTTCTTTATGATAGCCAAAATGGTAACAAGCTATAAATGACCAAAAAGTAGGTAATGGAATACTTCTTGTCTGATGTACACTGGTATATCCTTCCTCAAGTCTTCTGTGGGGTAGGAATGTGCCGAAATAAAATAACTGTATTGAACTAAAAATAGATGGTATTACCCAAAATACAATTAAATTAGCATCAGATATCTGAAAAATGTATCTAGGAACAATATATGCACATATCAATCCCAGATGTTGTTGCCAACTCCAGTAGGATTTTACAAAGTTAAAATACCAGGCAAAAAAGTTTTGGTATTGATTCTCGTAAAAATCAGGATCATCTTCAGTGCTGGAATAGCGGTGATGTAAGCAATGCTTTCTTAATAGCTCTTGATAAGAAAATAGAGCGTAGAATAACACACATATTCTACCTATCCAATTGTTGACTTTGGGATTTCGAGGAAAAACTACACCGTGCATGGCATCATGAGCAGTAATAAATAATCCTGTATATAAAAATGTCTGCCAAATTACGGCTAAAGCGATGAATAGAATTTGAGTTTTAGCAATATCTAAAGACAATAATATAATTAGACTTGTTGACCACAATCCTAAAATAAGGCAAGCAATAAAAATTCCGTTACTAGTATTTGTTATTCTGCTATTTATATCAAAGTTTGTCATTCTTGTTAGTGGAGATATTTTATTAAACTTAATGTCAGGATTCAGGTCTAATACTGAGTACAAAAAACAATGGGAGACTCATAGCAATTTAGTAAATAAACTCTGTTTATCGAATTCACCTGCTTTCCCCCTCTTTTACAGGTGTAGAAAGCAGGTGATGAGATGGAACATCCTCTAAGTTACATCAAATTTTCTGACTTGCCATTTGTTCCTCAGAAACCCAGCCACAGTGGAAACCATAGGGTACACGCTGAGGGAGCATAACCCGTGCTACAGGCTCGGAGGTGATATTTTGTGCATTGAGAATTAGCAATTCTGACTTGTTGGCGATCGTATCGTGAATATAAGTAATCACCCAACCATCATCTTCAACAGTCGCTCCAGGACGAGGCGCAAATACACATTCACCGCCAAAACGCCCTCTGCCAAAGAAATAGCTTTCAGCTGTCTCTTTTTCTAAATCATATTTTCTCACACAATCGAACAGGGGTCTACCAGCATAAATTGCAGCTTGTCCGGCATAAATATAACGCATTTTGCGCCCTATGAAATTATCATTGATGCGGGGAAATTCCGTAATTTGATCATCAAGTAATTTTTCAGTGACAGCTCCTGTTTTGAGGTTAATCCGCCAGCAACACATTTTGGCTATTTCACAATCAGAACTCTGTCCCATTTCTGTAGAGTCACTAGGGATTAACAGATTAGTGGAAGGCATCCGCAGACCTAACAGAACTATATCGTCCCCTTCTTCGTAAGCATTTGCGGTATGATAAACCATACAAGTTGGTATCTCGAACCAGCGTATAGATTTGTTGTTACCATGACGTGGAATAATACCAATACGACTTTTTTTGTTCCTATCAAAATGTAGAGGAATTTCGCCTTTCATCACTTTTCCGATTTGGAAGAGAAAGGGTAAATCTAGGAATACTGAGTAATGTTCGGTGATGGCAAAGTCGTGCATCATGATGGGACTTGGTAAATCTATCGCCTCAATGCGATTAATTTCACCTTCTGCTGTGACTACACCGTAGTAGAGGTAAGGCGGAGTTATGTAAGAACAGCCGAAAAATACCATTTCTCCCGTGACGGGATCTATTTTAGGATGCGCTGTAAAAGAACAGGTGAGTTTATCTTTGAAAGTGTAAGTACCAACGGTTTCTAAATCTGGAACTCGAATCTGATGGGGTAATCCTGCTTCAAACAAAGTCAATAGTTTCCCAGCGTGCCAAATTACAGATGTATTGGCAGAATTTTTCATCATAATTCCATAGGGAGAATCAAATCTGGGGATATTCAGTAAACCTGGCCAGATTGCTTTCCCCTCTTTCTTCTCAATTTTCAGCGTCTCAGTCTGAACATAGCGATTACGATAACTAGCTTGACCATTTTTGATATTTACCCCATGTAACATCCCATCACCATCAAACCAGTGATACAGCCCAACGGGGTAAAATTGAGGATTAGGCGAAATACGTAAAAATAGGCCTGATAATTCTTGAGGAATTTGACCAATTACTGGTAAA
This sequence comes from Aliinostoc sp. HNIBRCY26, assembly GCF_050235535.1. Lineage (GTDB taxonomy): Bacteria > Cyanobacteriota > Cyanobacteriia > Cyanobacteriales > Nostocaceae > Trichormus. The sequence continues at coordinate 7,048,436 of NZ_CP189852.1, read as the reverse complement.
TTATCGGCGGTAATTTCTTCTTGGACTGGAGCAAAGTTATCTTGTAAAAATGACCTAGATAAAGTAGTTTGTAATCCTCTCATTACTGGAGGTTCAATTGTGTCAACTAACTTATTAATGACGTTGAAAGGTATTTCTGCTAAAAAGCCTTTTTTCTGTACTGCTTGGCTAGTTTTAAGTTGTGGTTTAGCCACCTTCGCCATAAATTGAGAGTCGAGAAAAGCACCTGCTAGGCGTTGCTTGAGAGCGACTTGACGAGCTTCTCTTTTGGGTATGCTTGCTAAAAATTCCGTTTCAACACCTTCGACTACAGAATCGAGAGCGACTAGTGTTTCTAGTGATTGACAGAGTTCATCATAATCTTCATCACTAGGATTAGTCCCTAAATATGCTTGTAAATAGGCGTAAGCTTCCTGTGGCTCGACTGGTTTTCCTGCTAATAAAGTTTGGATTTCTGGATCGTCTGCTAGTCGTTTTTGATGTGCTACTTGCTGTAGATATAGTTTTTCTCCTGGTTCGAGAACTCCATCTAACCAAGCAACACCAAAGAGAACTTTTAACAGTTGTTGATCATCTTTGATTTGGTTAACCAAAGCTGATTTAGGAATCCCTACTTCAAAGTGTTCATGCCGCTTGGCTCCATGACGAATATTCTTTTCGCCGTTATATAAAGTATTAATGCGATCGCCTGTTTTAATCACAATATATACATCTGGTTCACCTTCAAACAATTCTTTGAAGTCTTTTTCGGTGTAATTGATCTCAAATTTGCCTTGGCTATCTGTTATTGTTTCCCCTAAACTATCATTCTTAAGTAGATCCTTATCAAAAGCTTGAATAATTAGATGAGGTATTCCTAAACCAGTTTCAGCCTCATAAACTTTGCCTGTAACTTTATATGACATTGATTATTTCCTTGCTAAATTTATGAAATACTACTTTACAAAACGCTAGAAAAATATCAGCTAACAAAAGTTAGGTTAATATTTTTACAAAAACGATTTTGAGAAAACTTTCAGTGATTTAGTGTATATCAGTAATTTAATATGGGTGCAAGAACAGTTAAGGCAGTTAAGACAGTTAAGACAGTTAATGATTTATTTATTAAATATTTAAATAAAATTAAATTGACTGATAATGGATTTATATATAAATTTATTCCATGTCACTGGTTCACGGTGAAATCGCAAAAGCAAAACTACTACCACATATCGATTTAAACACAGTGCGATCGCATCCCTAAAACATGGATAAAGTCGAGTTTAGTGAGAGAAACTAAAAATCGACTGATAAATGAATAAACATCCACAGCCGATCAGTATTCAAGCAAGTATTGGTACAGTGATATTTATAAACCCTGAAAATATTTTTTGCGAAATTTATTTCTAATCTTCTGGATAGATAGATTAAATAAACGTCCTCTAGTTAAACTGGGAATGTTGCCAGGATAATTTTTCTTATGGTCGAAAAACGCGTTTAATTCCTCAAGAATTACTTGCCAACGCTTAATAATATTTTCTGGTCGGTACTCGGCGAAAAATTCCTCAGATAAATTAGGTGATATAGCCGCATTTATCACCTTTAAAATTCTATCTACATCATATTCTTGAGAATATCCAGCTATTTTATAGCAATTAAATCCAGGGTCTAAATAATCTGAAAGTCCACCGTTAATACTAGAAAAGACCTGACAACCACAAGCCATTGCTTCCATTGGTTGCAACCCAAAACCTTCACTAACATTCTGTTGCGCCCAATATTCCGCCGAGTCATAAAGATAAACTTTAGCTCGATTAAATAGTCCTGGTAAATCTTCTACATAGGAATCAACCACCTGGACTTGAGATTTTTGTTGTAAAGCCGGAATCAGTTGTTTGAGTAAATATTCTGAAGATTTTCTAGCTTGCACTAAAACATCAATATCTCGTTCTAAGTGCAAGTTTTTAAATTCGTAACTAATTTCATTTGGTAAGTAATAAATCAAAGAATTAGGTGCTTTTTGTCCCCAATATCCCAAGGTATTCCGGCTGACAGTAATAATCGGGATACTAGCAGGTAAACTAAATTTATAACCTGCACTATGGGCGTGATAAACAACATTGTGTTGCTGGAGTTTTTTTGCTAATGGAGCGATATCAAATCCCCAGCTAATCACAAAAATAGCGTTATCTAAATTTGACTCTTGTAGCAAGTCATCTAAAAAGGGTTTATCTGCTTCCCGTTGGCGATAAGTCACCACTTCAGCAATACAGACTTGTTGAGCCAGTTTAAACGCTTTCAACTCTGCCCACAACCCACCACAAGCAAATTTGCCCCCAGTTCCAGGAACTAAAAAGTAAAGTTTTCGCATTACACTAATTCAATATTCCGTTACCTTCTATCTTTTACCTCTTACTTTTGCCTTTTGCCTTTTTCCTTTTACCTTTTTCCTACTCTCGCCAGTTTACTTTGACAAAATGACCTTGACGACCCCACATATCACGGGAGATTGTAATATTTTCTACAGCTAAGTTAAAGGGAATAGCAGTGGTAAGATATTTTTGAGCGATCGCACCCAAGTCAGGAGCAAGTTCTGAGGCTGTAGTTGCTGCCAAGCCTAACCCAATCAATTGCTCTATCGGTCGGAATGGTAACATCAAATTTACGCCCACCGCTAGGCTAGCAGTCAATAACATCGCTACCGACAAATTTGTCCCGCAACGGGGATGTACAGCCAAATCCCATTCGCCGTGAGTCAGGCGGTGCAGAGCCAGAGTTACTGCGCGACGCAAATCACTGATATTCACCTCACCATAGAGATAAAACCCTTGGTCTGTGGATAACCCACCCAATAACTCATCATCAATTTGAATTTTGCTTGGTCTCCCAGTCGGAGAATGAGTATTTTTGACTTCGCTTAACACCCAAACCGTAGCGTGTTCTAAAGCATGGACTTGACGCAGCATTAAAATCTCTTTCAACCCAGGGACAAAAGATAGCTGCTGGAGTAAATCAGCATCTTGTCTGGGTTGAGGGGTTGTAAAATCAAAACTAAAAAAATCAAAGGGAGACGAACTACCAACAGAAGAAGCAGAAGTATTCATAAAAACACCGCTCCTCAAAATGATGGAGCAATATAGATTTCTTACCAATGTAGCGTCTGAGGCAAAGGATTGTTGCTAATTTTTGTTGATGATTGTCTCAATATCTTTTGACAATTCAAAGCCTCCCACTCACGCGACTACACACCAGCAAGATTATAGAGGAGAACTATCACTGTGTAGGCAGAGGACAGGCAGGGGGCAGGGGGAAAAATCATGATGTCTTCTTGCAGAAACTTGGATAATTTATTTTCTGGAAGTCCCTAAACCCCTACACTCTTACACACCGAATAAATTTTGGTATGGCAAAGTTACCCGTTAGTACAGTTAGTTACAAAACTGTACCAACGGGGGAAAATAGCCACCCACAATAACTAAACAGCCAAGTTTTACCTTCTGCTAGATTTTGACTTGTGTGAGACTTGCGCTAGAGATTCACAAAATATTGCGTGAGGAGAAAACAATAAGCAGTCAAAATCAGCTTTGCTGTACACCAGACGAAATTAATTGCCATGCTAGATGCACTTGAGAGCGTCTGCAATTGGTTTATTCGTCTGGGGTTGGTAGAGGACAACAATTGACATCATTCAAGCAGACCTTACCCCACTGTAAAGCCCAGCGAACAAGAGCCACTCGGTTTTCAGTTCGGGTTTTGTCGAGAATGTTGCTGATATGGTTATCAACTGTGCGCTTGCTAATTTCCAGTTTCGCTGCAATTTCTTGGTTAGTTAAGCCAGCGGCCACTAAGTCGATAATTTGCAGTTCTCTGTCTGACAGACTAACAGGGGTCTGAGACTCGCCACCAGCCATGAGCTTTTCTATCCTCCCTTGGTATATGTACTTAATCACTCTTCTTAATTCTAGAAGATTCTTTTGGCTGTAGGCATTTCAAGTGTTAGCTGCAATACGATTGACAATATTTTTTTCCTTTTTGAGTTTGACGATAATTTCGCCAATTCTACAGCACTTATATTAAATATCACTACTTTTTTAATTAAAAATACTGCATTATCCTTGTCTGTGAATACGTAGAAGAAACAGCATAATGTTACTGATTATACTGATTATTTATTGATAAGGAACAGGGAATAGAATTTTGAATTTGATGTTACTAGTTAAGATTTCCCCAGTCCCCAGTCCCCAATACCCAATCACTTTTAGCAAGAACACGGCGAAAATCTAGAATGAGATTGCAGTCCTTTTGTAAGGCTAAGATTGAGATGAGTAGTCCCCGTGTTTTGTGCCTTGGTGAAATTTTATTTGATTGTTTAGCTGATCAGTTAGGGCTAAAGCTGGAAGAAGTGCAATCATGGACTCCTTACCCTGGTGGCGCGCCAGCGAATGTGGCCTGTGCTTTGGTGAAGCTGGGAACTCCTACTGGATTTGTGGGTTGTGTGGGAGAAGACGAACCAGGTAATGCACTAGTGCAGCTACTACAAGAAGTAGGTGTAGAGACAACGGGTATACAACGTCATCCTAGTGCGCCAACACGCCAAGTTTATGTGGTAAGAAGTTTGACTGGCGATCGCACTTTTGCTGGCTTTGGTAAATATGACACTTCAGAATTCGCTGACACACGCTTACAAGCCAAGCAATTACCAGAGTCACTGTTTCGAGATGCAGAGTTTCTTGTTTTAGGTACTTTGGAATTAGCCTATCCTGAAAGTGAAAAAGCCATCAATCGCGCTTTAGCACTGGCTGAACAGTATGATTTAAAGATTGTGCTAGATGTCAATTGGCGGCCGGTATTTTGGCAAGATGAAAATATCGCACGCCAAAAAATCAACGATACATTTAAACGCGTCGATTTCCTAAAACTCTCCAAGGAAGAAGCAGAATGGCTATTTGATACTGCTGACCCTGGTGCAATCACTTACCGTCTAGGCTCGATTGAAGGGGTACTGGTGACAGACGGTGAACATGGTTGCGCCTATTGCTTAGGAGAAAATGAAGGTAAATTACCTGCTTTTGACGTTCCTGTAGCTGATACTACTGGCGCGGGTGATAGCTTTTTAGCAGGATTTATCCATCAACTCACTCAAAAAGGTATCCATAGCCTTGGTGATGCCGATACCGTCAAAAGTATTATTACTTACGCCAGTGCTGTAGGTGCATTGACTACTACTAAACCAGGTGCGATCGCTTCTCAACCTACTCCGGCTGAAGTTGAATCTTTTCTTAAGGATAGGAAATAGTTAACCCTCCGAATTTTAGATTTTAGATTTTAGATTTTAGATTTTTTGGACACAAGCTCCGTACCCAGACTTCGTCCCGCTACGCTTAATGTAGTCGGGGTTAATCCAAAAGATGCTCCTACGTCGTTAACGCTACGCTATCACAAATCTAAAATCCAAAATTGGTTGATTGTTCAATAAATTATCTACAAATACTGTAAGTGTATCGACTTACAGTATTTTTTCTTTAAGGTATTGATTTACTCGCTTATCTGTGCAATACTTTGAGAGTGCCTTTAATCTACGGTAATCCAATCAAATTACTGTAATTTAAGCTCCTTTGTATTTGACATTAAAGTATTCCTGTGCGGTTGTCTCCTAACTATTACTAGTAGTAGATGGGTATATATATCCATCTACTAATTTATTTCCAACTTCACTCGTTCATTATGAGGAGAGTGCATATTTATGGAACAAAAATCTTCGACAAACGAACTCAATGAATTTTTATATAATCGTAGTCCTTATTATGGCCAAGTTAGTCCTGAATACATAAGTTTCAACCATCAACTGCAAGATTTTTCTCAAAGAGTTAACTATATATGTAGCTTACAAACTGGAGGGAAAATATCTTTAGATGATGCTTATAAACAAATCAAATCGCTTTGGAAAAAACTTAAAGTCGCTAGACAAGTTTTAAACATTAAATAAGAACTAAAAACGCATATTTATATTGAATATTTCTATGTTCAGTCATAAATCATCCCCAACCACCCCTGTAGATAGTCGGATTCGGATACCCCAACATTATCGACAACAACCGATAATTTCGCGGTTAATATCACGCTATGGTGTGACTGTAAATATTAAAGCAGCAATGTTGGCAGCAGATGAAAATTACGGTTGGTTTGACTTAGAACTGCAAGGAAATTCCGAAAAGATTTGTAATAGTCTGCTGTATTTACAAAATTTGGGAGTCGATTTAATTGAACTGGGTATTGCTGGTAATGTACAACATAAGTTGAGTTATCAAGAGTTTCCTGACTCTCCATCCCAGATTAATCAACAAAAGTCTTCGCCATTTACCATGACTACAGGTACTCCTATTTACCAAAGTTATGGAGACTATATTGGGCAATCCCATCGCCTGCGCTTACAACTCTGTATTTTGAAGGATTATTATCAGACACCAGTGATTTTTGAATTAGTTTCTCGCTTCAGTATCACTGTCAATATTATTGCTGCATCACTATCAGCCAATCAGCAAAATGATGGTTGGTTTGATTTAGATTTATGGGGTAAACCTCAGCAACTTTTCGCTTGCTTTAATTATTTGAAAGAACTGAATTTACCCCTGTGGTTGGACGCGTCTTCTCTACATGGAGATATTATTTGGATTTAGATATGACTAATAGTTTCGTCTAAACTTGGCACATCTACCCAAGTTGAATTTTGATGAGATTGATGGGATAAATCCATTAATAATTGCGAGTACACACCTTCTTTTAAAGATGGGATTGTTTGCTGTTGAGTATCAATTCCTTGTACCCATTGATTAACTACTCGCAAAAATGCACAAATGCGTCCATCAGCGTAGTGTTGGGGAAATAAAAATTTTGGGGGAATCTCGATTTCTTGTAGGGGTTTACCTGGTTGAGAACCCAAAACTTTAAACCCATGTATGTAATCTTTTTGGTTGTCACTGCCTATAACTAGAGTACCGCGATCGCCATACACTTCTACCCAATGGGTACGGGAAGCATGAACCACTGCACTAATAGCAACTTGGCAAGGTGTGCCATTAGCTAATTCTAAAGATATGAGACAGGTATCATCAGTTTCTACAGGTTTCAATTCTCCAGTCGCAGGTTCAACCCGTACGGGAATGGCTGTAGTTAAATGGGCGTTTAATCTTTTGACTGCACCAAATAGCCAATAGATATAATCAAACGCATGAGAACCCAAAGAACCCAATGCACCGCCACCTTTTTCTTGAGACGAATACCAATTCCAAGGGCGGGAAGTGTCAGCGCGAGATGAACCCAACCAATCAATTTTAATTAAGCGTGGGTTGCCAACGTAATCTGATGTTAGTAATTCTGCAAAAAATTGCCAAGCAGGAACAAAACGAAATTCAAAATCTACTGTGGCGATGAGATTTTTTTGTTGGGCTAATTGATACAGTTCTCTAGCTTCGGTGACATTTAAAGTTACAGGTTTTTCTAGTAGTAAATGTTTACCTGCCTGTAATACCTGTTTTGCCATTTCGTAGTGTAGAAATGGGGGTGTGGAAATGCTGACTGCTTGGACTGTGGGTAAATTAAGAATATCTGTAAGTGTGTCGCAGGCTTGGGGTATATTGTTCGCTGCGGCGATGGTTTGGGCTTTATTAATATCACGGTGATAAATCGCAGTTATTTCGGTGCGATGATGGGCTTGCAATGCGGGGATGTGGACTTTTTGACCGAATCCTGTACCAACAATTGCTACACCTATTTTATTTTTTAGTTCCATGAATTCTACTAGTTAGAAATTGATGCTGGGTATCATAGAAATATTATTATCTCACGCATTCGCCGCAAGGCGTTCTCGTAGAGTAGGCGCATTCGGCGAAGCCGTTCCCGAAGGGTAGGCGCAAAGGAGGAGGAAAGGAAATTTATCGGAAAAAGATAGGTTCAAAACCTCGCCCCTAGTGGGCGAAAAAATCTTTGTTTCCCAAGGTAGGTAAAAACCCCACCCCTTGTGGGTGGCTGAATTAATTGCGAATTGCGAATTGCGAATTGCGAATTGGTTTTATCTTAAGATTCTCATGGTGCAGGGATAGCGGTAATGTTCGCCGTTGTATGCTTTGGTGGCAGCAAATGTGACTAGGAATAATTGGATTAAAAATAGGGCGATAATAAAGGTCATCCAAATAAATAATAAGCTATCTAAAACTGTGTCTACTTGATTAATTTCGCCGTTAGTGGTTACTGCTATACCACAACTGGCTAGCACTAGCAACAGAGAAATCATGATGACAACGACGATATAAAACGTTAAGGTAATTTGAAAATTTAATGATTCTCTACCTTGAAAGTCTACCCAAGGATATTTAATTTTTCTCAGTCGCCAAATCATGAGAGGGGCGGCGATGTTCAATGGTAAAAATAAAGGAATACCGATTAAAATTAAACCAAATAATAGTATCCAAGCTAACAACGCTGAGAGATGACACAACATAGCCCAGACTCGCATTTGTTGGTTGTGTTTTTCTCCCATAGCTCGTAATCTCATGTGGATAGAGAAATGATGTTTATCCACATTATCAATAAAAAAAGCCCCCCAACAGCTTAGAATTTTAAAATTTCTCGGTCATAATTTTCTGGAAGTGGTTCAACTTCCCAAACTATGCCTTCGCCAGCCTCAAGGGCGACTTCTACGAAAAGTTGCTCGACGGCGGTTGTGGCTATATCTTCATTGTTGGGGAATGGTTGTAAGTCTTCGGTGAGGAGTCGGAGTTTAAAGCCGCCAGGGATGACTGCGCCGACTGTGGCGTTGCGTAACTCGAACCGCCAAGATAGTGCTTCCGCTTCGCCTTGGGGGGAAATTGAGAGTTCGTAGGTTTGTCCAGCGATCGCTAATCTGCGAGATAATGTGATTCCAGGCTGTAATCCTTCTACACTCCGCGCCCCAGCCGCACTTAATTGCAAGTTCAATCTCCCCCAACCCATCGCCTCGGCTGTCTGGGAAACCCCAGCTTGCAACCATTGCAGCACTGAACGCTGTTCTGGTAAGCCGATGCGGCGTTCATAGAGGCTGGTTCGCCAACCGCCATGTTCCATTAGTCCCCCCCACAATTCAAAAGGGATGGCTAACCGGGGGGTGATGACTTCGGGATTTCCCAAGCGGGTGATTAAGTTTTGGGCTTGGGTGACGGGAAGACTGGGTAAACTTGCTAGTTGAGTGCGTGTAGCTGTCTGGGAACAAAATTGTAATTCTACAGATAACACACTCATATCAGTAGTTAATTCACTTGCATCTAAAGTATAAGTGCGATCGCTTGGATCATATTTCCCCTGAGTTTTCAATTGTGCATGGGTACAGTAACCCCACACCCGCACATAACCTGCATCCGCATCTACTTGGACTGCTAAATAATAATCCCCCACCCAACTTGGTAAATCTACCCACTCTTGGGGTACACGTAATTCACTTAAGTCGATAGTTTCACTGGGAACTAAGATAAATCTGGATACGTCTGTATTTACGGCAGTTCCATTTACCAGTTCCCAAATGCTGGCTAGAGAATTGGTATAAGGCCATACCTTTGCTTGGCGTGTAAAATCTTCCTGCAACCACGGCAAGACTGCACTCAAGCAATTTTCATTTAAATAGGCTTGATACCAAGCACTAGGATGTGAAAATGACTGACTAGCAAGATTTTGGCGATGATTAGGGATTTCTAAAATCAAGCCCGTTGAGTCAGCAAAGGTGAAGATGGTGGGGTTAGCAGTCATGGTACATACTCCGGGGGATCAATTCAAAATTGAAAATTCAAAATTCAAAATTTACTCATTAAGAAGATTTTGAATGATTCACCCCTTTGCAAACCGAGGTAAAAATCTATAAATCTTAATAATGAGTTTGCGACAGTTTTAGCATGGTTTAGGGTGGCGAGACATTGTAGTAATTCTGTAACCAGTCTTCTATTAATGTACTCATACTCTTGAGTATGTCTGGTGTTAAAGAAATATGCAGTGTGTCCTGACTCCAGCTAGCCAGCGATCGCAATAAATTCTCCTTGGCTTTACTCAGTCGTCGTGAAACAGTGTACTGTTTGATGTCTAATTGTTGTGCGATCGCATCCTGATTGGATTTTTGTCCGTAGTATAAAAGTAAAATATCTTGTAATTGAGATTCTAATTGAGAAACTGCTGTCACTAATACTTGATTAACTGCTGTTTTTTGCGAATTCCTTGCCTGTTCTTCTTCCTGGGCAATAATTTCTTGCATTAAAGATGGCTGTTCTGTACCAGGGAGATTATCTAAAATCTCCGAGGAATCATCACTACCTTTAGTAGCATTTAAGGAATCGGGAGTGGGATAAAGATACTTGCGTGTCGCTTTAGCTGCATACAATAACCACTCTTCTAGGGTTTTAGGGCTGACTGACGGTGTATTTTGGGCATTGTAGGCTTTAGCGATCGCCTCCCAGGTGGCATCATCTGGGCGGGATAATTGGCGGGAATTCGCCGCTTTTGTGGGGACATATAGAGTTTTGAAGCAATTCCAAGCCTGGATGTAACCACGAATTTTGCTTGGAGATAAACCAGCATTTTGCAAAGATTCCTCTAATCGCTTTTGGCTGATCTTGCGTAACAAACCCCAATCAGTGCAGATATCAACTTCCTGACGTTGGCGGAGTGTTTCCCGAATTGCACTCCCAAAAATAATACTGGCGTAGTTTTTCAGAGTGCTGGATTGACTGGGATTAAAGCCTTTGAGGACTCGATCAACTTGGGCGATCGCCACTTGAAAACAGTCGGAAAGTTTGTACTGTGTACTGGTAAAACTGGCGGCGGTTTTTTGGGAAGTCCAATAACAAGGTTCTTGCAGATAAGCCGTTAGATGTTGCTTGGCTAAAGGTTGAGTTTCCGGTACTTGCCAAAACTTATACCAGTACAATGCCCAAAAATATTCCGAAGTTTCCTTGGGAGATTTCTGGAGACAACTTTGGATACTGCGACGCAAGCGTGATTCCGTCGCCCACCGACTGAAGCGATCGGCATCAAACTGCACAAAAGTTGAAAAAATTTCAATAATGCTTTGCCGAGGTTGCATAAAAAACAAAAAGCCGACCTAATAGGACAACAGAAGGTGTTCAACAACACCTCAACAAACTTTACTACATCCAACAAGTATCATGTTTCGCTTCGGACTTAAATCTTTAACACTAGGTAGTATGGTAGCCTTAACTACGGCAACTACTGCACTTGCCCAAGTACCCATAGTACAAGATTTACAATTAGCTCCAGCCAAAAATTTTAATTGTGGCTCTCATCTTCGTACTTATGTGGTTAGATCCCTCAATAATCGTCAAGGCTTTGGTATTCGTTGCGTCAAATTGAGCGAAGGTAAACCAGGGACAAGAATTCCGCGATTAGCTTGGTATGGCGAAGGAAACTGGGGAGGGACAACTTACCGCCACGTCGGACAAGCCATCTACCAAGGTAGTATCCTTGTCGGTTCTGCGTCAGATATTCATGGTAATGGTGAAGGCTTTAACGGTAACTTCCCAGGGAATTTAAATGTGCAAGTTTTTGGCGGTGGGGCAGCAATTCGCGTCACTGGTGCTTGGAATGAAGAATGGCGATTAGTTAACAGCACTAACTACAGTCCTTTACCTAGACCAACAACTTGTGGCGGATATTTTGACCAATATCAAGTTTCTGACCTATCAGACAATCGCAATGGTGATGGTTTGCGTTGTGTTTTACGTGTAGGATTAAAAAACACCACTTGGTTTGGTAATGGTAATTGGGAAGGTACTACCTATTCCCATTTAGGAACACGTTCCTTTAATGGTTATGGTGCAGGGGATATTTGTGGTACTAAATTCGGCTCATTTTGTAATAACTTTGCTTGGGGTTCATTAAAGTTAAAACTTGTTCCTGGTGGTATTGATGTTACAGGTGCTTGGAATGAGAAGTGGCGTTAATCAAGTGATTTTACCTGTCTTGATGTTGAGACATATTCAACAATTGTTGTATGGTAGTTTGCAATTGTTTAAGTTTCACTGGTTTAGATAAATATTCGTCTGCTCCAGCCTCAAGACAACGTTCGCGATCGCTGGACATGGCTAAAGCCGTCAGGGCAATAATAGGGATATGGGCTATTTGACTATCTTGACGGATGCGTTTAATCGCCTCTATACCATCTAATCCTGGCATTTGAATATCCATGAGAATGATATCAGGGTGTTGGCTTTGGGCAATGGCGATCGCATCTTCGCCATCTTGCGCCACAATCAGCCGAAAGCCTTTAGCTGTCAGGTAGTAAGAAATCGCCAGAACATTGGCTTCGTTATCTTCAGCTAACAACACCAAAGGATCATCTGTTTCTGGTGTATCTGTTGCTGCTGTTGCTAGCCGTTCTGATGCAGGATTCTGAGGTGACGAAGAATTGTCCATTACCAAACAAGTGTGAGGTAGATAGACAGTAAAACAACTGCCTTTTCCCAATTCACTCCGTATAATAACCGAACCACCATGCAATTCGGCAATTTGTTTGACCAAAGTTAGTCCTAAACCAGTTCCCTCATAGTGGCGGTTGAGTTTGCTGTCAACTTGAACGAAGGGTTGAAACAGTTTATCTTGAAAGGATTTCGGAATACCAATGCCAGTATCGCTCACGGAAAAATACAGAAATTCCTCATCAGGTGATGGTTGATTACCTGCTAAGACAACATCCACCTCTAAGTTCGGTAGTGCAATAGTCCCAAAAGCAACCTCCAAAGCCACCTCTCCACCCGTAGGGGTGAACTTGACGGCGTTAGTGAGGAGATTCATCAGTAACTGACGCATCCTCTGTTCGTCCACACTAATATACTCGTAGTTGCTGGATTGAATAGTTGATAGTTGAATTTCTTTCTTGATGGCTTGTTGTCTGACTAAAGCCACACTAGACTCACAAAGATGTGTAATCGAGACAGTGGAAATTTCCAATTCTAGGCAACCAGTTTCAATTTTAGAAACATCCAAAATATCGTTAATGATTGCTAAAAGGTGTCGTCCACTATTTTCGATGAGTAATACCGAATTTTCTTGATTTTCGTTGAGTGTCCCAAAAACTTTTTCTAGCAGCACTTCGCAAGTACCAAGAATGACATTCAAGGGAGTCCGCAGTTCATGACTCATATTGGCTAGAAATTCGCTCTTGGCTTGGTTAGCAGACTCCGCTTGACTTTTGGCAACCGCTAATTCAAATGTACGTTCTGCCACCCGTAGTTCTAAATTTTCTCGATCTAATTTGATTTGCTCGGCCATAGTGTTAAAAGTCTGGGCGAGAATTCCGACTTCATTTTGAGTAATCACAGGGACATATTGATTTAAATCTCCCTGGGTTAAACGTTCAGCCGCCTGACTAATGTTTTGAATCGGTTCAGTAATTTGTCGAGACAGGAAGTAAATAGCCAACATTAAAAGAAAAGAAGTCACACAACCAAACAAAGCAAAGCTTAATCCCAAGCGATGAGCCGGTTCAAAGGCTTGCTCGTGACTGATTTCGGCCACAAATCCCACACTATACTTAGGCAACCAACGATACACACCAATCACAGACACACCATATTGGTTATTGTAAGAAGCCATACCATTTTGTTGGGCGATCGCGCGATTAATAGCTTCACTTTTGAGTGGTACATCTGAAGGTAAATTCCTCTCCTTGTGAAACTTATCAGCCGCCGTGTTGAGAAAAGCAACGGCATTTAAGTTAGATTCTCCTACTAAATAAATGGCGGGAGTTTCAGTATTAATGTTGCTTTCTAACAACAGATTTTGCAGTTCCGTGAGACTCAGATCAATTACCAAAGCCCCCATCTGAATACCGGAACTATCTTTTAAAGGAGTAGCGATCGTGATGGCTGGTTTTCGCTGTTGATTTAAATAAAAATTCGGTGTAACAGAAGTTAAATTTTCTTTTGTCAGATAAGTAATAGGATAACCTAAAGGCAAATACTGACTATCTTGGGCTAAAGAACCTGAGCAGAAAACTACAAAACCGCTATTTTCTGTAATGCAAATACTGCGGAGATTCGGCTTAATGGACGCTGTTTGACGAAGGTACTTTTGTAAGCGATCATAAGCTATTTTTCGAGCCTGGGAATTTTGCCGTTCGATTAATTTTGGTACAGCCTCTCGAATTTCAGTTTGCTGCGCCAAATGAAGCACATCACGCAATTGATCGTTAACCCAATAGTCCAACTCTTTAGACTTAAAATCCAAGGAATTATTCAGGCGGCTGACAACTTCTCCCTGTAAATTGTAGCGAGAATACCAGGAAGCACTAACAGCAACTAATGCAGTCGTAATCCAAGAAATCACAGAAAATCGATAGACTAATTGATACAGTAAACTTTTACGATTCCAAATGCTCATAGTTTGTTCTCGAAGCGTTCCCAAATTTTGCGGATCTGCATAATCCCCCAATCAGCCGCTTGGGTGGGTGAAGCTTGATTTTTCAGTGTTTTCTGAATGATTTGCGCCCAGAGTTGTTGCATATAAATCTGACTGAAGACGGGGTGTAATTTGTCATCTTCTGGTACGCGAGGACGATTGTAGATAGCTAAGGCTGCTGCCGTATGAGGATCAGAAGCATCTTGCCAGAGAGGATTGTTTAACAGTTGTGGCATAGTTGGTAAAATTCGGCCATTGAATCCGTTAACTAGTCGTTGGATATTATCTGGTTTGAGTAAATATTGCAAAAACTCCCAGGTTTGTTGAGATTGTTGCTGGTGTTTAAGAGCAATAATCTGATTAAGGACTCTAGGAGCTTGCAAAGTTGTACCGTCAAGTTTTTGGGGATAGCTGGCTAATGTAACAATATTTCGGTATCGCTGTGCGGCATTACGGTTATATTGACTATTTTCTAATTTTTGGGATCTAGGGATAGATAAAGTCATGTTAAGAGTCATCAAGATTTTACGGTTGAGAAAAGCAATATTATTACCTGAACCTGACCATTCAATGGTATCTGGCGGCACATATCCTTGTCGGTAAAATTCGACGAATTCAGTAATAACATGGATTAAATGCTTGCGGTTCTCGGTATCACCAATCACTAGTCCTTGTTCATGGCTGGCGATCGCGACATTATGAGCATCCAAGAACAGTTGAAAGGCGGCGATAGTATCGAAGCCATTTGCAGACATACACAAACCCAATCCGTATAAATCTTGATGTTGACGCGATCGCAACTGTTTGTGAGCCGTTTGCCAAAACTCCCAAAATTTTTCCCATGCTTGGGGAATATCGGTGGCGGTATATCCTATTTCAGCTAGTAAGTCTTTCCAATAATGAATATAAGCATCTGATTGCCCAATAGGTAAGGCATAGTAACCGCGATCGCCCCGAACCTGGTTGCGATAAAAGACTTGAGGTAATACATCAGGTTGAAAACGGGACGCGATGGGATTAAGCAAGTCAGACAGATCAAGCAGTTTATCTTCCCATGCCAGTATAGGTGCAATAATTTGATTAAAAGTAATTGAAAATACGATATCAGGAGTATTTACATTATGGGGATTCTTCCAGGCTTCTAATAATGATTGTTCAATAAAATCATCAGAAACCAACTTTAAATTCACTTTTCTGCCCGTATTTTGCTGCCATTCTGCCACCAGTTCCAGAATGCCTTGATTCTCTTCAGCTAGATATCCCCGTTCCCAAAGAATAAATAGTTCCGCATTGGTAGCCACGGAATTGACTTTGACATCTGTTCTGTCTACATTGGCACAACCTTTGAGGGTAGATAAGAACAGGCTCAAAAAAGATAATTTTTGAAAACGTCTTCTGGTTAGCATGACTATTTCCAATCATAGGATTAAATGATGAGGAAATAGCACTCTAACCTACAGTAGCTCCGCACTCAAGCGTCTCAGCATAAACCTTAATGGGATTGGGGATTGGGGATTGGGGATTGGGGAGGCAGGGGAAGCAGGGGAAGAAAAACTTCACTCATTACTCATTACTCATTACTCATTACTCATTACTCATTACTCCTTTCAGCACAAACCCCCAGATTAAATCTGTGGGGTTGGCAATTCTGAATTCGATGCTACTGTTGATTAAATTTTGACTTAGATAAAACCTGTTCCTTTCCCTCTCACATCATCTTTTTCAGTTAATTCGCCTTCTTTGTCTTCATTAACTTCTGCTAACTCTTCCATTCTATTAACGGTATCTTGTTCCGTTACAGCCGCAGCATCACCAGGAACTTCATAGTACATTTCCGGTTCGATAGCGTAGTTATTTAATAACCCTTCTTTGTCTACCGTATAGCCATCTGTAGTGCGGATACTTTGAGCATTTGTTTGATCATCTGTAGGCGCGTCTGCTTCTCTTTCTTCTGTGGGGAGTGTTTTGTATAAATCTCCTTCCCTTTCTCTACGAGCAGCAGTTTCCGCAGGTACAATACCTCTATCGTATGTGTCTACTTCTACACGCTCATGTGAATCAATTGCTCTATTTTTTTCATTAGACATAAATCTATCCTCGTTAAAAAGATTGTTAAAACTTCGAGAACTAGATTATGCTTTTGCCAACTATAAATCTACTATCTTTAGTAGTGATCACTATATAAATATGTATCATTCCTTTCTATCTAGAGAGATACCTTATTTGATTGAATGGCTAAAATTGCTTCCATAATCAATGAACAGAAAGGTGTAATAATGTTTTAAATCCTTGCTAAATAGATAGGGTTAATTATATTTCAATACAGTTCAGATAAGAAAAATAAATTTCAACCAAGCCAGCAAATGATCACTCAACAAAAAACGAAAAAATGATTTTGGAGGGGGTTTGGGGGACGCAACCGTCCCCCAATCGGGGGCTTGGGGGAGAATCCCCCAAATCTTGCTCATTGTCTAATAGGCACAGCAACAATTGAGAAATTAACTCTCACCACCTTAACTGAACCGTATTGAATTATATTTGGAAAACAAAAAACCCAGTTGATTAATCAAACTGGGCTTCTTAATTGAAGCTATAAGTAACAAATTCAGGTAATAGGATTTTTATAATTATGATTCCTGAATTTTTATGAGAATTTAGTTACCGAAAAATTGGTTTTTCAGTGAATTAATTTCCGAGAATAGCTCTTGGCGAGTGGAAGATTTGATGAGATAACGGAAAACAAACCAAGCAGAATAACTAATGCCAATAATTTCAAAAGTGGGTGATAACAGAGGGATATCGTTGATGGCATCAATTAAGGCTAGTAATACTCTTAATGTCACTACCACCGATAAGATAATTAAGGCAGTGACTATGGGTTGTTTATATTGTTGATAGAAACTTCCTAAATAATCAGGTAGCTGTCCTAGAGTGTCAGCCACTTGCTTGGCTGTTTGCTGCCACTCAGCATTAGTGTTACTAGCTGACGGGAGCTTTTGGATCTGACCATTCTCTGGGCTAGCTAGTGCGATCGCGCCTTGTGGTAGAGTGGCATTTAAGGATTCCGGTTGTTGTTGTTCGGTTTCCATAGTTCTTCTATTGTGGTAATCAAAACAATTATTCTAAGTGGGCATGATGTAAATAAACATAATCATGAGCGTTGTCAAATGTCAATCAAGATAAGTCAGTAGCTGGGTTAACTACTGACTATTTTAATGATTAGCTATATTTATTTACACTTGCTTACGTTTGGAAAATCTACACAAAGTCAATCTAGCTGTTTGGTGGCGCGACAGTAGCATTAACAATTACTTGTGTAACACCTTTAATTTCCTTTGCCAATGGTTCAATTTTAGCTAACTGCTCTTGATTGTTCACTGTTCCTGAGACTGTCACTGTACCATCTTCCTTGGCATTAACTGTTAATTGACCGTTGGGGATGTTAGCCTCTAGTTTTGATCGCACTTCACTAGCCAGATCACCTCCGGCTCTTTCCCTATCTCCACCAGTCGCATTATTACGCTGTTCACGGGCGCGAATATCTTCATTCAGTTGTCTCCTACGGAGTTCACTTTGAGCATCTTGTTGAGCTTCTTGTGTTACCTGTGCAGTGGGTGCTGTGGGTGTTTCGTCTGGTGCTGGTGCATTTACAGTAGTTTTGGCTGTATCTTGACACCCTGCTGCGCCAACTACTAGAACACAACTAATGATAAAAGGAGTTAACTTCTTCATTTCTTTACTTCTGGATGTGAATTGGGGGATTGGGGATTGGGGATTGGGGACTGGGGAATGAGTGGAAACTGTAAAATCGCTCGGAAACCCTTGTAAAATACCAATTCTTTAATTTTGAATTTTTAATTTTGAATTTTGAATTGGTATTACACCCCTCTCCTATGTTTTCGTTAGATTCGTTCTTCTCGATGGTCGATAATTACTACCGCAGGATCTTGACGATCGCCTGTGACTGGGTAGTCAGTCCGCACGATGTCTTCGTTTCTGGAGCGATCCAAGTCTTGACGGGTGTGTTCTCTATCTACATCAGTGGCATCAAACACAGCGAATTCTTCAATACCTCGATGTCTGAGGATAGCTTCAGCTTGCTGGATTTGCGTTTCTGTACCATCGACAATAATCAAGTAATCACCTCTTTGGAAGCGATCGCTATAAACTTTGGCGCGGTTTTCGGGAATTCCTAAACCCACTAACCCGCCAACAATTCCTCCGGCTGCTGCGCCAATTGCACCACCTGCTAAAGTTGTCGCCAAGGCGGTGGCGACAGCACCACCAGCAATGACTGGGCCGATACCAGGAAGAGCTAAGGCACCTAAACCAACTAATAAACCACCTAAACCACCTAAAACTCCGCCTGTAGCAGCTCCTGCTTTAGCTCCTTCATCGGCTTTATTACCTGTACCTGGTGTTTTATGACTATCGCTATCTTTCGCAATCAAAGAAACCTGGTTCATCGGGAAACCTGCATTCCGCAACTCAGCTAATGCGAGTTCTGCGTCTCGACGGTGGGGGAATGCTCCGATTGAGCGTTTATTGGTGTGTACGGGGACACTGGTGTGAGCGTCTGGCTCAAAAATTTGCCACTGGTGAATGTTGTGGCGATTCAGTATGGCGGCTGCACGTTGAAGTTCTGCATCTGTACCACTGACTGCAACTATATAGTCACCATGATTGATGCGCTCATTGTAGAAACTGGTGCGATCGTGAGGCAACCGCCAACGATTGGGGTCAAAACGGTTAGTTACATCAATACCGGTCAAAGAAGGACGCTGTAGGGGTTCGCGATGGATTAAAGAGAGTTGAGTCAGAGGGAAATCGGCACTCCGCAAATCATTAATTGCCGCTTCAGCATCTTGCAGTAGCGGAAAATAACCGATCGCATACTTGCGAGTGCCGACATCTGTAGTAGAGGTAGTAGAATGTTGTTCATGGGGATGGTCATAAACACCGTAATCTTCAATGCCACGGCGATGTAAGATAGCCTGTGCCTGAGCAATTTCTGCATCAGTGCCATCGATAATTACTAAATAATGTCCCCGCCGCACCCTCTCTTCATAAACTCGTGCGCGTTCTTCAGGAATACCCAAACCAATCAATGCACCTAGTAAACCACCAGCCACAGCACCAATCCCTGCGCCGGCTAGGGTTGTGGCTAAAGTAGTGGCAGTTGCACCCGCTAGCATGATGGGGCCAATTCCAGGAATTGCTAAAGTCCCAAGACCAACTAACAAGCCACCTAAACCACCTAGAACTCCCCCCGAAATTGCTCCGGTTGCTGCACCCTCGTCAGCTTTATTGCCGACTTTCTCCTGCACGGGAGTACCAGCAATCTCATCATCTCTGTCTGCACTTTGTGCAATCACTGAAACTCGATCCATAGGAAAGCCAGACTGCTTCAGTTCATGTAGTGCCGCTTCCGCGTCCCGACGATGAGAAAACACACCTACAGAACGTCTATGTATACCTACAACCATGTCTCAATTTCTCCGATAATCAACACAATAATTACTGATAAAAAAATCCATTCACAAATAGAGAAAAGTTTGATATCAATACTTTCAATGAACCATTTTTAAATTTGTTTTTCATCAATCTGGCGGGATAATTTCTACTTCTATCAAGAGATATAGAGAATATTGTCTGCATAATTAGTATTGACAATATTCATCACTAATGAATATTTGATAAGGCAGATAAACGCACTAAATATATATTTAGGTGACGCAACAAAAATTAATTAGTATCTTTTTTGACGCTTTAAATATAACTTATAAAGATTAGGATCATTTAGCAATACTACTATTCAAAAAACTCTAACCTGAGATAATTTAAATTCCTACTCCAGAAGGTGAAATCCCCAGACAACTGATACTTAGACTGAGAGATAGACCTTGAATCTGTTGTACAGAAGAGAAAAATACGATGTGGCAAATTTTGACAGGTATTTTCAGACAGTCTTGGCTATCTTTTGGGGTCACACCTACGACAAGATTACCAGATGTCATAGTACCAGTAGAACCATTTTTTGGTCTTTCCGCTTCTAAGTTTATAGTAGCCTTAATAGCTGGTACGTTAATGGCAGTTGCCTTCCAATTATTATTAACTAACCTTTCGGTAGCCGCTAGAATATCAACTTTAGGAACTGATATCGATGATGACGATGAATCAGAAAGCCTGGGTAGAAAAATTCGTAAAGTCGAAGCTAAAGTTGGTACATGGGGTATCATTACCGCTAGTATGGCGTTATTTACCGCTTGCTTTTTAGCAGTGAAACTGACTTTAATTAGCAGTGCGTTGTTAGGAGCTATTCTTGGCGTTGTCATTTGGTCTACCTATTTCTTATTGGTAGCTTGGTTGGGTTCTTTTGCAGTCGGTTCTTTACTTGGTTCGCTGATCAGCAGCATTAACTCTGGTTTACAATCCTTGATGGGAACAGCAACTACAGCCATTGGTGCTGCTGCTACACAGCAACAAGCAGTTTCTACAGCACAAGAAATTACAGCCGCAGTCAGAAGAGAATTAACTGCTGGTTTAGATGCCGAAAGTATTACCAATACTTTGCAAAATTCTTTAGCATCTTTACCATTCCCAAAATTAGATTTAACAGAAATTCGCCATCAATTTGAGAGGATTCTCAGTGATGTTGATTGGCGATCGCTAGCAGATGGTGATTTACTCAAGAATATCAATCGCCAAACTTTCGTGGATTTGATTAGCAAGAACACCAGTTTATCCCAGGATAATATCAATCAGATTGCCGACCAATTAAACGCTGCTTGGCAACAAATTTCTGCTCGTCAAAATCCTACAGAACAAGTAATCAATTTGCTAAAATCTGCTACTCCTGAAGAATTAAATTCAGAAAAATTAGGTGAAAGATTACAGCAATTAGTTACTTCCAGAAGCAGCAATGGTAATGGTAGAAATGGTGTATTGAAACAAGCTGTACAATATGGGGTAACTGCTGCTATCCCTGCTGTTTTAGAGCGAGTTGATGTTGCTGACATCGATGTGGAGAAAATTACCCATCAATTGCAACAGTTAAAAGAAAAAGTGCAAGATATCGATGTAGAGAAAATCACCCACGAAATTCAGCACCTCAGAGATCAAGCCACCGAGCAAGTTGTTACTAGATTCCCTACATCAAGAGACAATACTATCAAATCAGATGTCAAAGACTATATCCTGAATTCTTTTCCTTGGCATTTCAACCGGATCACTATTAGAGATGAATTTGCGGAAGTTATCTATGACCCCCAAGCCGATCCGACAAATGTGCGTCAGCAATTAGAACAACTCCAGCCAAGTGACTTTAGCAACTGGCTAAAACAACGAGGTGATATCAGTGAAGCCAGAGTCACAGAAATAGCGCAACAGATGGATAGTATCCGTCAAGAAGTTCTAGAAACTGCGCAGCAATCTGAAAAGGTGGAAAAAGGTCAACAAATCCGCCTCCGCATCGAAAATTATTTACGTGCAACCGGGAAAGAACAACTCAACTCAGAGGCGATTCAGCAAGACTTTAGCAACTTGTTAACGGAATTAGATGATCAATCGATAGATTTCAGCACTCTCTTACAAGGATTTGATCGGGAAGCCTTTGTGCAGATACTTATGCAAAGACAAGATTTTAGCGAAGAAGAAGCTAATAATATTGTGGGTCAATTGGAAGGTATTTGTAATGATGTCTCCAATCAAGCTAGAGACCAGCAAGAACAAGCCACAGCCAGAGTGAATCAACTATGGCAAAGGGTAGAAGATTATCTTCGCAATACCAATAAAGATGAGTTAAATCCTGAAGGTATCCGACGTGATTTTCAGGCTTTGTTGGCAGATCCCCAAGGAGGAATTAGGCAAATTAGATCCCGTTTATCGCAGTTCGATCGCGATACATTTGTCCAACTTCTGAGTCAGCGTCAAGATTTGGACGAAGAGCAAATCAATCAAATTATTGATCAGTTAGAGTCTGTCAGAGATAACGTTTTACATGCACCACAAGCAGCATTAGAGCAAGCTAGAGAACAATACGATCGCACTATTGCGGCTATTGGTGATTATCTGAGGGATACTAACCTAGAAGAACTCAACCCTGAAGGTATTGGACGGGATTTAGAAACCTTACTGACTCAGCCACAGGAGGGTGTAGAAGCTTTGCGGGAAAGATTGACGCAGGTTGACCGCGAAACCTTAGTTAAACTCTTGACTCAACGGGGAAATTTAACTGAAGAGCAAGTTAATCGCACCATTGACCAAGTACAAGAGGCAATTGGCAACATTATCAGAACACCCCGCAGTTTAGCAAAGCGGACTACTCAAAGAGTAGGAGATTTTGTCACCAATCTGGAAAACTATCTGCGTCAAACCAATAAAGAAGAACTGAACCCTGAAAGTATCAAACGAGATTTAAGATTGCTCTTGCAAGATCCTCGTTTGGGAGTGGAAAATTTTAGCGATCGCCTCTCTCAATTTGACCGTTCCACAATGGTGGCGTTGCTATCTCAAAGGGAAGATATCTCCGCAGAGGAAGCCAACCGCATCGTTGAGCAAATCGAGTCTGTACGAAACTCGATTGTCCAGCAAATCCAACAAGTCCAACAAAGATTCCAGTCAGCAATTGACCAAATCTTTGCGAAGATTCGTCAGTATCTCGACTCTTTGGAACGTCCAGAACTCAGCTATGAGGGGATTAGACAAGACTTTATAAAGTTGTTTGATGATCCACAAGTGGGATTTGCCGCTTTGGGCGACCGCCTTGGTCAATTCAACCGTGATACCCTAGTTGCCATCCTCAGTTCCCGTGAGGATATTTCCCCAGAAGACGCTAACCGCATTATCAACCAAATCGAAGCCGCAAGAGATAGTGTGCTGCAACGCGCCGAGAAAATTCAGCAGGAAACCCAAAAACGCATCAAAGCCGTGCAACAGCAAGCTAAACAGCAAGCTGAAGCCACCAGAAACACGGTTGCTGATGCAGCTTGGTGGTTATTCGGTACGGCTCTATCTTCCCTTGTTGCCAGTGTAATTGCTGGTGTAATTGCTGTCACAGGCTTATCTCTACCTGGTTAAAAATTACATATGTAAAAACCCATAACCCCATTCTCTTTAGGAAATTGGGGTTATTTTATATGGTGTTCAGAAAAAAATATTTTTGCGTAATTTCCGCCTTAACTAGCATCATACATCACAAATATTATTTAAATATAAATCAATGTGCTGATTCAAAATCAGTAACCCCTTAGCTATTGTCTGGGGCGATCGCATTATTTAAATAAAGATAAATTATGCTGAACTAAAACATAAGTATAATTTATTATTTGGTTGTGTGGGGAGTGAAAATTATGCTAGAAAGACTCTTATTAGCGGGGATTTTAACATTTACTCTCAGTTTATTTGCTCAAGTACATCGTCCATCCCCTTTGGGAAAGAATCCACAAATCAATACTGAGAATAATACCGTTTTAACTTTTAATCAGCCTGGGACAAAACTATTCCAAGACTGATGCCAATTCGCAACGATGCTCTCGCCCCGCTACGCTAACGCAATGGACTAACGTCCCGCTACGCTAACGCAATTAAAAAACCTAGATGCAGCAAGATTTTCAAGGTTTAAATCTGTATCAGATTTTTTGTGAAATGGTATGACGCAAAAATAACATAACTCCGTCATTACGAGCGATCGCGTTCACAAAGTGTTCACGCAGGGTAGTAATCTCCCTTGACACTGGGATTGCTTCCCTAAACTTCGTTCTGGTCGCAATTACATTATCGGCGTTGCGTAAGTCTTATATTCAAAATTCCCGATTGAGGCTGATTTTAGGTATATTTAGCCTGAACGAAGAGAATTTGTGGCTAACTTTGTCTACGCGCATTCAGGGAACTCCTACTAGAAGATATACTATCATTGCGTAGGCAGGGGGTAGGGGGCAGGGGAAGCAGGGGAAGCAGGGGGAGAAATTCAATGCCCGATGCCCAATTCCCAATGCCCAACTCCCAATTCCCAATTTTCCGCGAGCAGGCTTAGTGATGTCTAACTCTGATCTTCCCAGCATCAATGATGTACTAACAGCACAACGACGACTGGCTGGTATTGCTCACCGAACACCAATACACACTTCTCAAATCATCAATGAACACACTAATAGCCGCGTGTTCTTCAAGTGTGAAAATTTCCAACGCACTGGCTCGTTTAAATTTAGAGGTGCGTATAATGCCTTGGCACAACTATCTTCAGCACAAAAACAACAAGGTGTACTGACATTTTCATCGGGAAATCACGGACAGGCGATCGCCCTAGCAGGAAAATTACTGAATATCCCAACTACAATTGTGATGCCTGATGATGCACCTTTAGTGAAGCAAACAGCCACCCGCAGTTATGGCGCAGAGGTAATTTTATATAATCGTCAAACTACGAACCGTGAAGAATTAGCGCGAAATTTCAGCAGCGATCGTGGTTTAACTTTAATTCCTCCTTACGATCATCCCCATGTGATCGCCGGACAAGGTACAGCTACTTTAGAACTGATTCAAGAAGTAGGCGAACTAGATGTATTGCTGGTTTGTTGTGGTGGTGGAGGATTGATTTCTGGGAGTGCGATCGCCGCCAAAACCCTGTTACCCAATGTGCGCATTATTGGGGTAGAACCAGCACTGGCTGACGATGCTACCCGTTCCTTTCACAGTAAAACCTTGCAAACTGTCCACAATCCCGATACCATCGCTGACGGTGCGCGGACTCCCAACTTAGGTAAAATTACATTCCCTTTAGTATTGCAATACGTTGATGACATGGTGACAGTCTCAGAAGCAGCAATTGTTCGCACCATGTTTTTCCTGTGGGAACGAATGAAAATTGTGGTTGAACCCACTGGCGTATTAGCCGCCGCCGCTTTGTTAGAAGGTGTAATTACAGCCCCTCAAATGAGGGTCGGTATTATTATTAGTGGTGGCAATGTGGATTTTACGCAAATTATGAAGAAATATATGGGAGAGAATCCCTAAATTAGTGTCAAACTTCAGAAAAATTCACCTTGACAATTGCGTAAGTATCTCTCTAGCGGCAGAAGATTATCCATGCACACTTTAATAGTCTCTTTTTTATTAAGTGTGTTACTTAATCTTTTTGTAACCAAGGAAGAATCAGGTGAAAAGTTTCAAAAAGCTATCTGCGATCGCATTATTACTATGTGCTTTTGCTTATCCATCCTCAATTGCTGAAGCTAAAACTACTTCTCTAGATAATTCTCTGCAAACATCAAGTTTGGATACAGGGGAAAATGTTGTTAGCGTTAGCAACGACGAGTTACTCATAGCTCGCCGATATGATCGACGGCGGTATATCCGGCGACACGACAGAGCCAGACGGCAATACATTCGGCGACACGACAGAGCCAGACGGCAGTATATTCGGCGACATGACAGAGCCAGACGACAATACATCCGTCGGCGATACGATAGACGCTATTGATATTCCCAGGGGTTAGAGCGCAAGAGAGAGGGTTTACAACTTTTATCGATAAGTGCTTTTTCCATAAAGATAGAGACGTTGCTATGCAACGTCTCTACTTGTATGAAATCACTGAAAATAATCTTTAACAGAACCGTATGGACGGAAACTCAGCATTTTCTTACCAACGGTGATACCAATTCACGAAAATTTTGAAACAGATCCAAATCTGAAAACCCTTGTCAAGTCAGGATTTCTCAATTGCGAATTGCGAATTGCGAATTGCGAATTGGTATGAGTAGCTTAATGACTGGCTACTACTCCTTCCAAAGCAGTGAGTCTGTCTGCTAAGAGTTTTTCTAAATCTTCTAGTGCTTTGGTAAAGCCTTTGATGCCTTCGTCGAGTTTGTCGTAAGCCATGCGGTCAGCAGTGTGCATTTGATCAAAGGTAGCCTTGTCAATGGATATCTTTTGAATATCAGAAGTAGTTGCTTTTGTGGGTTCTAATTTGCGGGGTAGGTCGCCAATAGTAGCTTGTAATTCACCCAACAAAGAGGGAGAAATGGTCAATAAATCGCAACCAGCTAGTTCAGTGATTTCGCCGATATTACGGAAGCTTGCGCCCATAACTTCGGTTTTATAGCCAAATTTTTTGTAGTAGTTGTAGATTGTAGTAACTGACAATACGCCGGGGTCTTCCGCAGAGGGATAGCTATCTCTACCAGTTTCTTTTTTGTACCAGTCGAGAATGCGTCCAACGAAGGGAGAAATTAAGGTGACACCAGCTTCAGCACAAGCGATCGCCTGATGCAAACCAAACAGTAAAGTTAAGTTACAGTGAATGCCTTCTTTTTCCAGAATTTCTGCCGCTTTAATCCCTTCCCAAGTAGAAGCGATTTTAATTAAAACGCGCTCTGGAGTAATCCCAGCAGCTTTGTACTGAGCAATTAGTTCTCGTGCTTTAGTAACAGTAGCTTCAGTGTCGTAAGATAAACGTGCATCTACTTCTGTAGAGACACGACCAGGGATAATTTGCAAAATCTTCAAACCGAAGGAAACCGCTAAACGGTCAAAAGCCAAAGTGACGATTTGACTTTGGCTAGCACCTGCACCTGCATCTTTTTTAGCTTGCAGTAAAGTCTGATCCACAATGTCTTGATATTCCGGCATTTTAGCTGCTGCCGTAATCAAAGAAGGATTGGTAGTAGCATCTTGGGGTTTAAACTTTTCAATGGCTTGGATATCACCTGTATCTGCTACCACAACGGTCATTGTCCGCAATTGTTCTAGTAAATTTTTAGACATAAGATACTCCATGATTGTTGTTTATCTGTGCTTTGGGCATTGGGCATAGGGCATTGGGCATAGGGTATAGAATTTTTCCCCTTGCCCCCTGCCTCATCTACTCTCTGCTTCTTCAAATAAGGATCTACACTTCCCCTCTTCTTTACACCCATTTTTCTGCTTAACAATTCTGATTTTGGCAATTTTTCTTAACTCTTGCCGATCGCTGGAAGCCTCAGCCTAATTCTAGGCTGTTAAGCAGTGATTGGTTGTCCGATAGAATGCACTTTGATTAAACTAGTTGTTCCTGATTTACCAATTGGAACTCCAGAGGTAATAACTACCTTATCTCCTTCGTGAACTAAGCCTGTTCTCAGAACGGTGCTGACTACATTCGTAAACATTTCTTCAGCACTATAAACAGGAGGGATCAACAAAGGTTCAACACCCCAAGATAAAGCTAACTGATGATAGCTAGTTTCTTCGGGAGTGAAAGCAAAAATTGGGGTGCTGGGGCGGTATTTGGAAACGAGTTTAGCTGTACTTCCCGATGAGGTGTTACACAAAATCGCCCGTGCGCCGGTTTCATAGGCGATGCGACAGACGGCTTCCGCTACGGATTCGGTAACGCTTAAACCCCCAGCTTCATGAGTCCAACAGTGTTTACTACCCTCCTGTAATGATTTTTCTGTAGCGATCGCAATATCATTCATTACCTGCACGGCTGCTATGGGATACTGTCCGACAGCAGTTTCGCCAGAAAGCATGACGGCATCTGTACCATCGAGGATAGAATTCGCTACGTCGGTAGCTTCAGCGCGGGTGGGGTCAGGTGCGCTAATCATGGACTCTAGCATTTGGGTGGCGGTAATTACTGGCTTACCTGCCTGATTGCAACGGCGAATGATATCTTTTTGGATCAAGGGGACTTGGTGAATGGGCATTTCTACACCTAAATCGCCACGGGCAATCATAATCCCATCCGCAGCAGCAATAATAGAATCAATTTGCTCTACTGCTTCTGGACGTTCAATTTTAGCAATTACCCGAATAGACAAGCCCGCCGATTCAATCATCCGTTTGGCTGGTTCTAAATCATGGGGTGACTGCACAAAAGACACCGCCACCCAATCAACACCCAATTCCATGCCAAAACGCAAATCATGTAAGTCTTTTTCCGTAATGGAACTGACAGGTAAGCGAGTTACAGGCAGGTTTACCCCTTTGCGGGTAGAAATAACCCCACCAGTTTTGACCAAAGCGTGAATGCGATCGGCATCGCGATCGCATACCATCATTTTGACCCGACCATCATTAATTAAGATTGGCTCTCCCGGTCGTACCATTGCGAACAAAGTCGGCAAAGGTAAGGGTAATTCGTGGATATTTTCACCCTTCTCCTTTAACACAAAGGTGACTTGATCACCAGCTTCCACCGTCAAACCTTCTGGTGGTAAAGTTCCCAACCGAATTTTCGGCCCACATAAATCCTGCAACAGAGCCACAGGTCTTTGCTCATCAGCACTGATTTGCCTGATATATTGAGCCGTTTGGGCATGAAACTCATAAGCCCCGTGGGAAAAATTCAACCGCGCCACATTCATCCCGGCTTCTACCAATGCTTGTAGTCTGTCTGGTGCAGAGGTAGCAGGCCCTACAGTACAGATAATTTTTGTTCGACGCATATGTGTGAGGAGTTTGGGAATTGGGAATGGGGCAAGGGGCATGGGGCTAATCAATTCAAAATTCAAAATTCAAAATTCAAAATTAAAGAATTTTTCTCCCCTACACCCCTACACCCTTCTTAAACTGCGGCCAATTGTTCTTTCTGTGCCATTGACAACATGAGGTCAACTACACGATGTGAGTAGCCCCATTCGTTGTCATACCAAGCGACCACTTTGAAGAAGTTGGAGTTTAATTCAATACCAGCACCCGCGTCAAAAATGCTGGAGTGGCGATCGCCTTGAAAATCTGTAGATACCACTTCTTCGTCGGTGTAACCCAAAACTCCGGCAAGTTTTCCTTCCGCCGCAGCTTTCATGGCAGCACAAATTTCTTTGTAGCTGGTGGCTTTCTCGGTTTTGAAGGTTAAATCCACTACAGACACATCAGGGGTAGGGACTCGGAAAGCCATCCCAGTCAACTTACCTTTGAGTTCTGGTAACACCAAAGCCACGGCTTTAGCTGCACCAGTGGAAGAGGGAATAATATTTTGGGCTGCACCACGACCACCGCGCCAGTCTTTCTTACTGGGGCCGTCTACCGTGGGTTGGGTTGCAGTCATGGCGTGGACTGTGGTCATTAACCCTTCTGCTAAACCAAAGTTATCATTAATCACTTTGGCAACGGGAGCTAGACAGTTTGTAGTACAGCTAGCATTAGAAACAATCACATCCTTACTGGGATCAAAAGTTTCATGGTTAACGCCTACTAACAGTGTCTTAACTCTTTCTGGGTCTTTGGTGGGTGCAGAAATAACTACACGCTTCGCACCTGCTTGTAGGTGTTTCGATGCGCCTTCGTAGTCAGTAAATAGTCCAGTTGATTCCACAACATAATCCGCGCCTAATTTGCCCCAGGGCAATTCAGCCGGATTTCTGACTGAAACACAGGGAATGAAGCGTCCATCAACAATGATGCCATCTTCTCTAGCTTCTACCTGACCGTGATACTTACCGTGAGTCGAATCGTACTTTAACAAGTAAGCTAAGTTATCTGGTGGTACAAGGTCATTAATCCCGACAAACTCAATATCAGGATTGTTAATACCAGCCCGAAACACCAACCGACCGATACGGCCAAATCCATTGATGCCTACTTTTAACTTTGCCAAAACAAACCTCCTTGAAACATAAATTCAAAATTCAAAAATGTAGATTGAATCTTGATTTTGGCGAATTAGTATGATGCACCCTGAATAACGCCTCAAACTTAAGGCGCACAAAATCTTACCCAAGCCGCAAAATTGGATTTAGCCGGGTGAATTTTAGTATGACTGAGCTGATCGTGACAGTCCTGGCTGCCAAAAGCTCATTTGCTTGGCATATTTTAAGGTTTTGGATCGGGGATTGGGGATTAGGGATTAGGGATTGGGGATTAGGCAATTTTCTGAAACTCAATCCAAAATCCAAAATCCAAAATCCAAAATCCAAAATTATCTTTCCCAGTCCCCAGTCCCCAGTCCCCAGTCCCCTAATACGGCCACTGCCAGTCCCGAATGTCTGGCATATCTTCGCCGTATTTAGCGATGTAGTGTTTATGTTCGATCAGCTTGTCTTGGAGATGTTGCTTGACGTAAGCAGCTTTGTACCCTAGTTTGGGGACGCGATCGATCACATCCATAACTAAGTGGAAGCGATCTAAATCATTCAAGACAACCATATCAAAGGGGGTGGTGGTAGTTCCCTCTTCCTTGTAACCGCGTACATGGAGGTTTTTATGGTTGGTTTGGCGGTAGGTGAGACGATGGATTAACCAGGGATAGCCATGAAAGGCAAAGATAATGGGTTTATCTGTAGTAAATATGGTGTCAAATTCTTTGGCAGTTAAACCGTGGGGATGTTCTGTTTGGGGTTGTAAGGTCATCAAATCCACAACATTGACTACCCGCACTTTTAAGTCAGGGAAGTTTTGCCGCAAAATATCCACAGCTGCTAGGGTTTCTAAGGTGGGGACATCGCCAGCACAACCCATAACTACATCGGGTTCACCACCTTGGTCATTACTTGCCCATTCCCAGATACTAATGCCTTTGGTGCAGTGTTTGATGGCTGCATCCATATCCAGGTATTGCAATGCTGGTTGCTTCCCTGCCACGATGACGTTGATATATTGACGGCTTCTTAAACAGTGGTCTGTCACCGATAAGAGAGTATTGGCATCGGGTGGGAGATAAACGCGAATGATTTCGGCTTTTTTGTTCATCACATGGTCGATAAAACCAGGGTCTTGGTGAGAAAAGCCGTTGTGGTCTTGTCGCCAAACGTGGGAGGTGAGGAGATAGTTCAGGGAGGCGATGGGTCTGCGCCAGGGTATATGGCGAGTAGTTTTCAACCATTTGGCGTGTTGGTTGAACATCGAGTCTATGATGTGGATAAATGCTTCATAGCAGGAGAAGAAACCGTGACGACCTGTCAGCAGATATCCTTCTAACCAACCTTGACAGCAAGTCTCACTGAGGATTTCCATGACTCGTCCATCGGGGGAGAGATGGTCATCTTCTGGGAGTGTCTGGGCTACCCAAGTCCGGTTTGTAACCTCTAAGACGGCATTGATACGATTTGAGGCGGTTTCGTCAGGGCCAAACACGCGGAAGTTTTTGCTATCTAGGTTGAGTTCCATCACATCCCGCAGGAATTTGCCTGTGACTTGGGTGGCTTCAGCAATTACTCTTCCTGGTTTGGGAACATCGACTGCATAGTCGTGGAAGTTGGGCATCTTCAAGTCACGCAACAAGACACCGCCGTTAGCATGGGGATTGTCACCCATGCGGCGATCGCCTGTGGGGGCCAGTTCTGCCAGTTCGGGGATTAATCTCCCGTTAGCATCAAAGAGTTCTTCGGGTTTGTAACTCTTCATCCAGTCTTCTAGGAGTTGGATGTGGTGGGGTTTATTTGCTAAATCCCCAAAGGGGACTTGATGCGATCGCCAATAATCTTCTGTCTTTTTCCCGTCTACTTCTTTTGGACCTGTCCAACCTTTGGGGGTTCTCAAGACAATCATCGGCCACATGGGTCGTTTAGTAAACCCATGCACACGGGCTTCTCGTTGAATATTACGAATTTCGTTAGTGATGGTATCTAAAGTTGCAGCCATTTGCTGATGCACATCGGCGGGATCTGAACCTTCCACAAAGTAAGGTTTATACCCATAACCAACAAATAGGCTTTCTAGTTCCTCGTAACTCAACCGCGCCAATACCGTAGGATTCGCGATTTTATACCCATTTAAATGTAAAATCGGTAGCACTGCCCCATCAGTAGCGGGGTTGAGAAACTTGTTGGAATGCCAGCTAGTAGCTAAAGCACCAGTTTCTGCTTCCCCGTCTCCTACAACCGCCGCCACAATTAAATCTGGGTTGTCAAAAGCCGCACCATAGGCATGAACTAAGGCATAGCCTAATTCGCCCCCTTCATGAATCGAACCAGGGGTTTCCGGTGCTACGTGACTGGGAATACCACCAGGGAAAGAGAATTGTTTAAACAGCTTTTTCATCCCCTCCGCATCTTGGGAGATGTTGGGATAATATTCACTGTATGTTCCTTCTAAATATGTATTAGCTACCAGTCCCGGCCCTCCATGACCAGGGCCAGCAATGTAGATCATATTCAGGTCATACTTTTTGATGATTCTATTGAGATGCACATAGATAAAATTCAAGCCTGGGGTTGTTCCCCAATGTCCCAATAGTCTAGGTTTAACGTGTTTTAAGGTGAGAGGTTCTTTCAGTAGAGGGTTGTCTAGTAAATATATTTGCCCTACTGACAAATAGTTCGCCGCCCGCCAGTAGGCATTCATTTTATGCAATTCTGCATCGGTTAAAGGCTTTGTCTGTGGAGGACTTGCTAAAGTCATCTTCAACTCCATTACACAATAATTTTGCCGAATTCTGTTCTATGCCAGTGTAGTTATTTGCGCTTTGAAGGTCATCTTACTCATGACAAATTTTTCCAGTTGGATCTGGAAAAATAAGTGTGATTAGTTATTGACTACACTGGCAGCAATCTACAACACAAATCAAATAATTACAGTAATGACCTCTAGGCAAGGTTAACAGAACTTACATTTTGATGAGTAATTTTTAACATTGATTTTATGCGTTATTAAGAAAATTACAAATAGGTTGAATCTTTTGATACCGTTTATTGATGTTTATGGGTTGTTGTAAAGACGTTGTATAAAAAGTCTCTACTCATGGAATTGATATAGGATTCCTATTTGATTTTTGCGAAGCTAGGTACACTTTGATTCCTTTTTTCCTGTTCTCTGTTCCCTGTTCCCTCCCTACGCAAATAATTTCAGGAATCAAAGCAGATTCCTATATGTGTGAAATAAATATTACTTAGGGCTTGCTGAAAAAGTTCTTTGGTGAGGGTAGGGAACAGTTTCACCCTCAGTAGGATGTTTGATGATGCTGCTTCCAAGTTAGCAGATGGTAGTTGGTAGTGAGGACTTTAGTCATGAATGTTCTAAGGGCTAAAGTCCTTACTACAAACAGGTTAAGGTGTAAATAGCTCAAATGTGCAGCAAAGTAGTATTATTGTACTGCTATAGGTGTAGTGATAACAAAGCTTAATAAAGATAGTATTATTAAGAACTGTTTCACGCTGCCTCTCATTATTGGCCGGTCAATATGTCAGATCACAAGCTAGCCGCATCCTTGAATGGACACCTCCCCTACCACAACTCTAACCCCCAGAATACAATTCGGATTCGCGGCGCAAGACAGCATAATCTGAAGAATATTGACTTAGAATTGCCACGCGATCGCCTGATCGTGTTTACTGGTGTCTCAGGTTCGGGTAAGTCGTCTTTGGCGTTTGATACGATTTTCGCGGAAGGTCAACGGCGGTATGTGGAATCTCTGAGTGCCTATGCTCGGCAGTTTTTGGGACAATTAGATAAGCCGGATGTCGAAGCAATTGAAGGTTTAAGTCCGGCGATTTCCATTGACCAAAAATCGACTTCTCATAACCCCCGTTCCACGGTGGGGACGGTAACGGAAATTTACGATTATCTGCGGCTGTTGTATGGTCGGGCTGGTGAACCCCATTGTCCCATATGCGATCGCTCTATTGCACCTCAAACTATAGACGAAATGTGCGATCGCATTATGGAACTACCAGACCGGACTAAGTTCCAAATTCTCGCGCCTGTGGTAAGGGGTAAAAAAGGGACTCACCGCAAGTTATTATCTAGTTTGGCTTCCCAAGGGTTTGTCCGTGTCCGCATCAATGGGGAAATTCGGGAACTGTCAGATTCAATTGAATTAGATAAAAATTATACTCATAATATTGAATTAGTCATTGACCGCTTGGTGAAAAAACCTGATATTCAGGAACGTTTAGTAGATTCTTTGTCTACGTGTTTGAAACAATCTGGTGGTATTGCTAGGATTCTTGTCAGTCCCAATAGTGATGATGCTACTGAAGAAGAACAAGAATTAGTCTTCTCCGAAAACTTTGCTTGTCCTGAACATGGCGCGGTGATGGACGAATTATCACCGCGCTTATTCTCGTTTAATTCTCCCTATGGTGCTTGTCCGAACTGTCACGGTTTGGGGACGTTGCGGAGATTTTCGCCGGATTTGGTAGTACCTGATCCTGAAGCCCCAGTATACGCTGCGATCGCGCCTTGGTCAGATAAGGAAAATTCTTATTATCTAGAACTACTTTATAGTTTGGGGAGTAATCATGGGTTTGAATTACAAACAAATTGGAGTAAGTTAACACCCCAACAGCAGCAAATTATTCTGTATGGGGAAACGGAAACCAGTAAAGACCAAAAAACACCCCAATATAAAGGTGCAATTCCGATTTTGCAGCGACAATATGAAGGCGGTTCGGAGTTAATTAAGCAAAAATTAGAGCAGTATTTAGTTGATCAACCCTGTGAAGTTTGCGGCGGTAAAAGATTGAAACCGGAAGCTTTAGCGGTGAGATTAGGACAATACAATATTTTAGATTTGACTGGTGTATCGATTCGGGATTGCCTGGAAAGGATTAATCATTTAAAATTGAGCGATCGCCAAATAAAAATTGCTGATTTAGTCTTAAGAGAAATTAGAGCGAGATTGCAATTTTTATTAGATGTCGGCTTAGATTATCTCAGTTTAGATCGAGCCGCCATGACCCTTTCTGGTGGAGAATCGCAACGCATTCGCCTAGCTACACAAATCGGTTCTGGCTTAACAGGAGTTCTCTACGTTTTAGACGAACCAAGTATTGGTTTGCATCAAAGAGATAACAGCAGATTACTGAAAACTTTAACCAAATTACGAGATTTAGGTAATACTTTAATTGTCGTAGAACACGATGAAGAAACCATCCGCGCCGCCGACTATATAGTTGATATCGGCCCCGGTGCGGGAATTCATGGTGGTAATATTATCGCTCAAGGTGATTTTCAATCATTACTCACAGCCGAACAATCATTAACAGGTGCATATTTATCAGGACGTAAAGTAATTCACACCCCAGCCGAACGCCGAGAAGGGAATGGACGCAGCTTAATTATTAAAAATGCCCATCGCAACAATTTAAGAAATATTGATGTAGAAATTCCTTTAGGGAAACTTGTAGTTGTTACTGGTGTTTCTGGTTCTGGTAAATCGACCTTAATTAATGAACTACTTTACCCATCATTACAACATCATTTAACGAAAAAAGTACCTTTACCAAAAGATGTTGAAAAAATTCAAGGATTAAATAGTATTGACAAAGCAATTGTCATTGATCAATCTCCCATTGGACGTACACCCCGTTCAAATCCAGCAACTTATACAGGGGTTTTTGATGTCATTCGAGAAGTATTTTCACAAACTGTAGAAGCTAAAACCAGGGGTTATAAACCAGGACAGTTTTCTTTTAACGTCAAAGGTGGACGTTGTGAAGCTTGCGGAGGACAGGGTGTAAATGTCATTGAAATGAATTTTCTCCCTGATGTTTATGTCCAGTGTGAAGTGTGTAAAGGTGCGAGATATAACCGCGAAACTTTGCAGGTGAAATATAAAAATAAGTCAATTTCTGATGTTTTGAATATGACGGCTGAGGAAAGCTTAGAGTTTTTCCAAAATATTCCCAAAGCTGTCAATAGGTTGCAAACATTAGTTGATGTTGGTTTAGGTTATGTGCAGTTAGGACAACCTGCAACTACTTTATCTGGTGGTGAAGCGCAAAGGGTAAAATTAGCCACAGAATTAGCGCGTCGTGCTACAGGTAAGACCATTTATTTAATCGATGAGCCGACCACAGGTTTATCGTTTTATGATGTGCATAAGTTATTAGATGTGTTGCAAAGATTAGTAGATAAAGGTAATTCTGTTTTATTAATTGAACACAATTTAGATGTGATTCGCTGTGCTGACTGGGTGATAGATTTAGGGCCAGAAGGTGGCGATAAAGGTGGAGAAATTATTGCAGTGGGAACACCGGAGGAAGTTGCTAAAAATCCTCGTTCTTATACTGGACAATATTTACAGCAAGTTTTACAACAGTATCCAGCAATGAGCGAAGTGAAGTAATCGCAGAGTTGAGGCGATCGCTTTGTTCCGGTTGTACTCACAATTACATATCGTAATGGATGAAACAGATATGACATTACCTCATTAAAAAGCGGACACTTTTTAAATTTAAAAAAGTGTTCGCTTTATGATGATTTTGATCCCCTAAACGTAGGCAAACTGTGTGTTTAAAATATCTGAATCACTAATTTCTAAAGGTGTAATCAGTGTTGCACATAACTGATCAAGTTCATCCTTTCTTTCTTGAACAAGTTCATCTCCTAACTGCATGAGTCGTTTAAGTTCTTCCTTCGTCTTACCATCCATAGGAACATCTTTCTTAAAGTGTTTCTGAAATCGGTAATATCGTTGTTCATATGCTTCTTCGTCGTGGAGTACTTTAGGATCAGAGTATCCTATTAGCTATTAATTTCTGATAAGATGAGCCTCCTTACAGTAGCAGTATACTTAAAAATTCAGTTAAAACTTGTTTGATTCTTTCACATTTATGAGTAAATATCAAAAAATCGTTTTAAACCGTTGTATTGGTAACTCTAATTACGGGACTTAAAAATTAATCCTTCTCTTACAAACAAAACATTTCCAAAGTATATATTAGCGTCTTTCCAAAAAGCTTGGTCATAAATACCAACACAAGTCATATCATACTTCCTAAGCAATTCATCTATATCAGTTATTGTTACTTTTCCTGGCATGGATGTTGTAGAGAATTCAGCCAAAACAAAGTCAATTTTGCTGTTTTTTAAGTAAGAAATAGAACCTTTCAAAACTTCAAGATCATGTCCTTCTGTATCAATTTTTAAGAAACACACTCTATCAATAGAGTGTAAATCACAAAATTCATCAACTGTTGATATTTTTATTTGTTCATATTTGATAGCAGGTCTGACAGAAACCTCATGGTCTAAGGATGCTAGTCTAGAGTTAGAGAAAATTTTGATAGTTGCTTCTCCAGATGCAGATCCTAAAGCCAACGGTACAGCTTTCACATTGGGCAGTTTATCAACAGATTTTTCCAATACATTAAATGTATTTTGAACTGGCTCGAAACTAAAAATTTGAGCATTCGGCCATACGTCATGAAAAGCTACGGCAGTTTGACCCATATTAGCACCAACATCAAAGATTACTTGTGGCGACCAGTGAGGTACTAGACGTTTGATATCTTTGTAGATATTTAATCCCCAAGGTAAATTTTTTCTATAAAAAGAAAATCCTGTTAAATCCTCAATAACATTTTTTACTTTAAGATACATCAGGTGATTTCCCTAGTGTGATTTCAAATGAAGTTTTAAGACTCCTACTGCTCTGTTTAATAGAACGGTATGAATCAAATTATAGACACCATCTTAATTGCCTACCATACAACAAGTGAGTTAGTAAATTGCACAAATTTACAATGGACAATATCCCATTAATAGATCCTTGATTTATAATGATCTATTAACTTACATCTGGTTAAATCTTTTCGCGAATTGATATTTACAGCTAAAAAATATACTATCAGGATATAAATAGTGAAAATTGAGACAAAAGTTTACATTTTCTGGCTTTTACTTCAAGGTTGATTTGACAATTTGGAAAATTTGCATTAAATTACCTATCGTCGTATTTTGTCACTGATAACCAAATTTTTCTATAACCAGAATAAAATTGAATATCTGATGCTGATAAATTTGAGCCTTATGGTGTTTTACAAGTTGACTGAATGCTTCCACAAATCATAGGCATATTGAAGATTACACCATCGAGAGCATCCCTGTTTATCACGATAGCAATTCGATTTGACCCCTGAACTCCTCGTAGAGATAGGGAACAAGAAACAGGGAGTGGAAAACAGGTGAAAATTAATAAAATCGTACTTATGTTTTTTCAGAACTCAAATATGAGTCCTATATAGAATATTTGTTGGAAATGACTTATTCTATAAGTATAGTTTCTTCCTAATCACTCTTTGAATTTGTTGATTTGCTCTACTATGGCTTGATTTTTTAAAGTTGTATTTGAGAAACTCTATTTGGGATAATCAGCAAAGGATTTAGATAATCCTATAAATAAAATGCAAGGGTAAATTTGTGTATAGGTGTAGAAGCAATCAAAGTCAATTGCCACGCTATCAAGCTAATCTTTGTTTGTGGGAAAAACATCATTATATTTTAGGTGAACTATCTATACTGACTTTTGGCGACATTGTAGACTTTAGGAAATCATTCTTTGATGCTGGTGCTGGTTTAACGACTATTCTATCTAGTTGATTTTGACAAGTTGCGTGTGTTCAGATACCTGACTTTCTTAAAAAGTCGGGTATCTATTATCTATCATCATTTGTGTGGCGGACTACAACAACCTTGCCATTTTCTACTACAGTCTTAGCTTGAGAGATATTCCGGTTTTGTTGAATTGGCTCATCCTGACATTGCTGTTGATGAGCAATATTTTCTTCTTGCTGTTGGTTGAGGACAACAGCACAACTGGCGCAACTATTAACAGTCATATTCTGTACTTTGCTATCTATAACCTATTATCGCACTCCTGATTGAGTTTATCGGGTTCAACTGCAATACATCCGTAAGTATGAATACTTGCAGGCGAATATTTGATTTATGCTACGAATAGCAGATTTATGAATGTAAGCACTTGCTTTATGATGCTTATAGCCGATTTTGAATATCTAAACTTAAATTAAGTAGGAATGCAGCCTAGTTCTTGTTTTGCTTTCCCCTAGTCCCAAACTTGCAAAGATAAAGTCAACAGTGGGTTTCTCTGATGAAAAGAATGTTAAAATACCTCAGTTTGGGGTTATTATCTACGTTTTTGACCGCTAATCCTGGAATTGCGGCTGAACGCATTAGTTTCTTTTATCCTCCTTTTGGAGAGTTTTCTTTACCTGTTAGTTCTTTAGAAACTTTTGCCAAGGAAGGGAAGATAGACAAGAATTTAAGATTTTATGCTGAACGTGCTACGCCTGAACAACTAGCACAATTGCGGGAACTGTTGCAAATACGTTTTAATGTTACACCAACTCTCGTATCCCAAGTTACTTACTCCCCTGTGGGAGAAGAGGTTTTGCAAAGAATAGGGGAATTGCTATTAACTGACTCTCGGAAGAATGGTTTTTACGCTTTGCGTTCGGCTTTAATTTTATCGGCGGCTTCATCAGAGGGTTTATCAATTACCAATTTGCTGCGGAAGTTCCCCAGTAATGATGTGCGACTGAATTTTACGGAAGCGGTGAAAATAGTTGATGATTTGTCACAGCTACTCAAAACTAGGGATAAAGTTGTAGCGGCTTTGCAAAAAGAATCATTAAGTCAGTCTACCTCGTCTGAGGTTGATTTTTCCAAGCTGCCAGATTTAAGAAAGCCTGGAAATTTACGCTGGCAAGTCAGTCAGTTTAATTTAATTGATCCTGGACGCGATCGCCGTTTACCTTTGGATTTATACTTACCTATAGCCACCGCAGAGAATAACACTCAACCACCTTTTCCCCTCATTGTGATTTCTCATGGTGTCGCTTCCGACCGCTTCACATTCGCCTATTTAGCTCAACATTTAGCATCCTACGGTTTTGCTGTCGCGGTAATAGAACATCCTGGTAGTAATGCTAGCCGCTTTCAAAAATACTTTTCCGGTTTAGCAGAACCACCAGCACCCAGAGAATTTATTGATCGACCTTTAGATATCAAATTTTTATTAGATGAACTCCAGCGTATGGAACAAGCTGATCCCAAGCTGAGAGGAAAACTAGATTTTGATAAAATTGGGGCTATAGGTCAATCTTTTGGCGGTTATACTATTTTAGCGTTGGCTGGGGCGCAAATTAACTTTGATAATCTGAATAAGAATTGTTTACCTGATAATTCTTATTTAAACTTATCGTTGATTTTGCAATGTCAAGCCAACGAATTAACTTTGGATAGTTATCAATTTCAGGATAATCGTATCAAGGCGATTATTGCTATTAATCCGATTAATAGTGCTGTTTTTGGCGATAGTGGGATTAGTCAAGTAAAAGTACCAACAATGTTTATAGCAGGTACTCAAGATATTTTTGCCCCACCCTTACCAGAACAAATTCGCCCTTTTACTGAATTACCTAATCCTAATAAATATTTATTTTTAGTTGAAAATGGCACTCATTTCACCTTTATTGGTGAATCTCCCCAAGAGAGTAACGTTTTACCTGTCCCTAATGGCTTGTTAGGCCCCGAACGTAATACAGCTTATTCTTATCTTAATGCTTTGAGTGTAGCTTTTTTAGAAGCTAATCTGCTAAATCGTACAGAATATCGTTCTTATTTACAGCCTGCCTATGCTCAATATATTAGTCAACCACCTCTAAATATTAGTCTTTTGCAGTCATTAACTAGAGAACAGTTAAATCAAGTAGTAAATCAAAAATGAGTGCTGAGTGCTGAGTAATGAGTGCTGAGTGCTGAGTAATGAGTGCTGAGTGCTGAGTAATGAGTGCTGAGTAATGAGTAATGACTGTTGACTAATAACTAATGACTAATGACTAATGACTAATGACTAATGACTAATAACTATTGACCAAATTCAGTACAATTGCTGACGACAATTGGAGAAATTTTGTTCCTAAAATATATGTCTTTTTTTTGTTTTATGTATGACAATTTTGTGTATTTCTGATGCTCGGAATTTATTGTCAGGGGATCACAATATTTCTGAAATAGTATTTATAAAAACTTATTGAATTCTGAGTAGTTTATATATACATTGTAAACAAGTATTAAGAAATACTTATTAAAAAATATTGCAAGTCATTGATTTAATTGCTAACGTGTGTAAAAGCAACGACGCTGATGAACGCTCTGAATTAATAGAGAGGTAAAAGGTATGAGCCATATCCGTTCAGCCAATTGTGGGAACAATTGATTTGCAATCTACAATCTGCAAGTGATGAACAATGCAGATTAACTCAAAAATATGTCGTTGCTAGAGATTGATTGCTGTTGTTAATAGAAAACTGATAATTTGTCTTCCCTGGGGATTGAGATTTGCGCTGATTGATGAATTAAGAACTGGGGTAAGGCTCAGAATTTGGAGGTGAAAACCGATGAAGATTCAAGGTAAAGTAGCTCTGGTGACGGGAGCTTCCCGTGGTATTGGAAGAGCGATCGCATTAGAATTAGCAGCACAAGGAATACAAAGATTAATTTTAGTGGCGCGCGATCGCCAAAAGTTGAGAGAATTAGCCCAAGAAGTCGAAGCGATGGGTGTTCAAGCTACAGTTTTAGCGATTGATTTAACCCAAGCCACAGAAGTAAATATCGCCATAGCGCAATTGTGGCGCACTTATGGCCCAATTCACCTGCTGGTAAACTGTGCTGGGGTTGCATACCAAAATTCCTTTTTACGTTCCAAACTCCCCCAAGTCCAAGAAGAACTCTCCGTCAATTTATTGGGAATGTATACCCTCACCA
Organism: Aliinostoc sp. HNIBRCY26; assembly: GCF_050235535.1. GTDB lineage: Bacteria > Cyanobacteriota > Cyanobacteriia > Cyanobacteriales > Nostocaceae > Trichormus. The sequence goes on along the minus strand of NZ_CP189852.1, from coordinate 7,006,597 downwards.
GTCTTATCGCCAAACGCATGGCTAGCCAAAGACAGGGGACAATTATCAACGTTTCCAGCTTAATGGGGAAAGTCGCCGCACCAACGATGGCTACCTATTCAGCCACAAAATTCGCCATCATAGGCTTTACCCAAGCACTGCGTCAAGAACTAGCAGAATACAACATTCAAGTCAAAGCCTTATTACCCACCCTCACCGACACAGATATGGTGCGCGACTTGCAACTGTTTCGCTGGGTGATCCCCATGACTCCGCAGCAAGTCGCCAAAGCACTAGTCATTGGACTAGAGAAAGATTCCCCAGAAATTCTAGTAGGATGGCAAAGTCACCTAGCTGTATGGTGTCAACGTTTAGCACCCTGGCTACTGGAAATTGTTTTAAAAATAGCCGCACCACCAACAGCGCAAACATCAGAAAAACCAAGCTGGTTGGCGAAAATACAGCGTGTTGCTGATTTATCGCTATCTAGAAATGTAGGGGTGTAAGAGAGTGCTGAGTGCTGAGTGTTGAGTGCTGAGTGTTGAGTAACGAGTATTGAGTAACGAGTGTTGAGTAACGAGTGTCGAGTAAAAAGTAAACAGAAGCCTTGCGGCTAAAAGACGCGTATTGCAAGGAAAAATACGTTCTTATTTCACTTCCCTGGTTTTAACTATGGGATTGAACTCACTACTGACAACTCACAACTCACAACTCAGCACTCACAACTCAGCACTCAGCACTCACCACTCCTGAGCATCTTCGTTAGATAATTAGATATTCTCTAATTTCGGAGTTATCAGTGATGCTGAATTTTCCTGCTATCTTACCACCAGAAATCATTGATGGCTTACCGAATATTTGCGGTTGGGAACAAGAGGTGATGAGTGTGGCTAACCATGATGCACCTGTGTTTTTACCAAAAACCAACCTCAAGTTAGAGAATATCAATGCAGTATTTGCGATCGCGTTACATATGCACCAACCCACAATTCCGGCTGGTCATGATGGTAAACTCATTAGCAATCTGCAATATATGTTTGAACATCCCCACGAAGGCGACAACCACAACGCCGCACCCTTTGCTTATTGCTACAGCCGTATGGGAGATTTCATTCCTGAACTTGTCAATCAAGGTTGCAATCCCCGTGTCATGCTGGATTATTCTGGGAATCTACTGTGGGGACTCAGACAAATGGGACACGATGATATTATCAATAGTCTCAAGCGGATTACCTGCGATGACACCTATCAACCCTATGTAGAATGGTTAGGGACAATGTGGGGTCATGCTGTCGTACCTTCTACCCCCATCCCAGACATTAAATTACATATATTAGCTTGGCAACAACATTTTGCAGCAATTTTTGGTTGGGAAGCATTAGCGCGAGTTAAGGGGTTTTCGCCGCCAGAAATGCACTTACCAAACCATCCTGATACTTTATTTGCATTTGTCAAAGCTTTGAAAGAATGTGGCTATCGTTGGTTACTGCTACAGGAACATTCCGTAGAAACAATTGATGGCCATGCACTCACTCATAAACATTTACCACATCGCTTAATGGCGCGTAATTCCTACGGGGAAACTATTAGTATTACAGCCTTAATTAAAACTCAAGGTTCGGATACAAAATTAGTTGGTCAAATGCAACCTTATTATGAGGCTAAAACCCTATCTCCACAAAAATTAGGTGATGTATTTATACCACCTATAGTCAGCCAAATTGGTGACGGTGAAAATGGTGGTGTGATGATGAATGAATTTCCCAGTGCTTTTAAACAAGCTTGGTGGGATATGGTAAATCACGGTGGCGGTAAATCTGGGGTTGTGGGTGTGTGTGGTACGGAATATTTAGAATTAATTGAGTCTGCTGGCTGTAAATCTGCCGATTTTCCTATGTGTCAGCCAGTAGGACAATATCAAATATGGCAAAGAGTAGAAGCTGAAAATATTCAGCCTGAAGCAGTAGAAAATGCGATTCAAGAATTAAAGCAAAATAACCCACGTTTTCACATGGATGGGGCATCTTGGACAAATCATATCAGTTGGGTGAAGGGTTATGAAAATGTGTTATCTCCCATGTATGAATTAAGTAGTGTATTTCATCAAAAATTTGATCAATTATTGCGGGTATCTTCAGAAATATCTGTGACTAAAAAAGCTGAATATAGCCAAGCACTGTTACATAATTTGTTACTGCAAACAAGTTGTTTCCGCTATTGGGGACAAGGTACATGGACAGATTATGCTTATGCAATCTATCAACGCGGTATGTCATTGAATGAAACAGTTTAACTTTGTAGTTTATTCTACCTAAAGATAGCGATCGCACTCCAAAATAGTATACTTAAATACTATTTCCGTGATGAACAATTTTAAAAACAAAACCGGAAAGTAGCTGATAATTTTATCTAAGCTTAATTTTACCGTGCCAACTAAATGATAAATGAGTCAAGAGTCTTTTGATTTCTTGCCAGAAGTTACCCAATAGATAGAACTATATTATACATTTCCATTTAGTTAATAGTTATTTATGATTTTATTTTGTATACAAAGTATATTTATTCACTCAATTGTGAGTCCACAAACATCCATATATTTAACAGTGATTATTTTTCTAGAGCTATATGCAGGTAAAATAGCTATTATTTCAGCTTTTTGAGGTTTATAGTAAAAGTTGATTCATCTTTGTTGGTATTGAAAAGGACACTACCAATAAATTTAGTTCTCATATTTTTGCATAGTCCCTTAGATATCCAATCATTATTTTACTAGTTTGAGAATTGACGAGAAACATTAATAACTATAAATACTGCTATAAATATCAACTCCAGAGAAACTAAAAAATAACTTGTGCATCTTTAATAAGGATACATTAAAGGCTTTCACAGAACGTTGACATCAAGTGTCAGATTATTTTAGGCTTTATATTCTCCATGCCAATATTCTCAAAATTGGTATGGAAAATTGCATATACATAAAAAATAACGGTTCAAGTTTTCACAACACTTGAGGATTTTACTAATGTCTAAAATAAGTTTAAATCAAGAGGAATTTGTTACCAACTCATTCCCCAAACAAGCCAGATTTAGACATATATCTAAAATCTTACTGCGGCGGCGGTTTGTAGTCTTAGGAGTGTCTTGTATTGTCATGTCCGTAACTAGTCTAATGGCTGTCTTGACTAAGACTAACTACAAAAGCTATATGCAAATTTTAGTGAATTCTAATGTTTATGAAGGTATAGAATTAACTAATATTCCTAATAATGGCGTTAATAAGCAAGCCGATTCTCAGCCACAGGTGATTGATTACTACGCTGCTCAGAAAAATCTCATGCTGAGTTCTAACTTGCTAGAAAAAGCAGTAACTTTACTCCGTTCCACTTATCCTAATATTACTGTAAATGACATTAAAGGCACATCAAGTGATGGACGTAATTCACCTTTGCAAGTTACACAACTAGAAAAGAAAAGAGGAGTTAATGAGTTAGTTAGTCCAGTGTTTGAGGTTTCTTTTCAGAATAGTGATCCTATTAAAGCCCAAAAAGTATTATTAGCCTTACAAAAAGTTTATCAAGATTATAACCTCGAACAGCAGCAAGAACGCCTCAATAAAGGATTAGCTTTTGTTAATACCCGTATACCTCTGCTGCAAAAACAGGTTAGACAAGCTGAAAGTAATCTAGAGAATTTCCGCAAAAAGCACAACTTATTAGACCCCCAATCACAAAGTCAAATCCTGTTGAAATCATTAACGGATATTCAAAAACAATTACAAACGACTCGTACAGAGTTACAAAATATCGAAGAACGTCGGCAAAATTTAGAACAGATATTAGCCGCTTCAACTCAACAATCACTGATTGATGCTAATTTGGGTGAATCAACTCGTTATCAAATGCTGTTAAGTGAAGTGCAGAAAACTGAACAAGCATTAGCACAGGAACAGTTACGTTACACAGATAACTCGCCGATTATTGTCAGCCTCAAACAACAATATCAGCATCAGTTACAACTCTTGCAACAGGAGAAAAAGCAATTAAAAATCGATACTACAAAAGCAGCAGCATTAACACAAGGGCAGATAGTAGAAGAGTTAAACCAATTAAAAGTAACTGCTGATAAATTAAAAAATCAGGAGAAAAATTTAGTTTTCTCAGAACAGCGAATTAGTACAGAGTTAAAGAAATATCCCAGCTTAATTACAGAATACCAACGTCTCTTGCCAGAAGTAGAAACTCAACGTCAAGCTTTAGAACAATTATTACAAACACAACAGTTTGTCGGCTTAAAAATTACCCAAACAGGCTTTGACTGGCAATTTTTAGAAACACCAACTTTAGCAACATATAACAGTTATGACAAACTGTGGCTAGTGTTTGGGGGTATGGTGATGGGGCCTGTTTTGGGTGTTGGTATCGCCTTACTTTGGGGAATGCGTCATCGTGTCATTAGTTCACCCCAAGATTTACAACGAGTCAGCAACCTGAGATTACTAGGTTCTGTACCGAAACTTGCATCCCATGCGATGGAAAAGCGACTACCGAGTTTAGCTTGGAACTGGCGACGCAACACAAAACCGCCTTTAGTAGAAACTAACTCTTGGCTACCTTGTCACGAAACCTTAGACATGGTGTATCAAAATACCCAAATCTTAAAGCATCCTTTTCCTTTTAATTCTTTGATGTTGACTTCTGCATTACCAGGAGAGGGACGCACAACTTTAGCTTTAGGTTTAGCCGCGAGTGCTGCACATATGCACCAAAGGGTATTATTAATTGATGCTAACTTGCGATCGCCTAAACTCCACAAAATTCTCCAACTACCCAACGAATGGGGACTATCTCTTTTACTAGTTGATGAGACTAATGAAAATGTCCACGACTATATTCAGCCTATTCACCCCTCCATCGATATTTTGACTGCTGGTTCTCCGCCAGAAGATCCTGTAAAATTGCTCAGTTCTCAGCGCATGAAGGAACTCATCGAGTTATTCGAGCAAAGTTACGACTTAGTATTAATAGATGCACCAGCCATTTTAGGTACAGTTGATGCCAGAATCGTCGCTTCTTTGTGTAACGGCATTATGATGGTAGGGCGTGTAGGTTGGGTAACTCAAACCGAAGTGACTCAAGCCGTGGAAATTTTAAATCGCTTGAATTTGGTTGGCATTATCGCCAATGAAGCGAGTAATTAGGGGAATGGGGACTGGGGAATGGGAACTGGGGATTGGGGATTGGGGATTGGGAGACAGGGGAGACAGGGGAGACAGGGGAGACAGGGGAGACAGGGGAGACAAGGTAGATTTTATACCTATGCCCCATGCCCAATGCCCAATTCCCCATTTCCAAAGATTAACTTACCAAAACCTTATTCTCTATTTCCGGTGGTGTGTGTAGTTCATTGGCACAAGTGCGTCCTTGTTCGACATCTGTAATATTGGCTAACGTTGTGTCCGCAATATTACGCAAGGCTTCTTCTGTGAAAAATGCTTGGTGTCCGGTAATTAACACGTTAGGAAATGTCGTTAGGCGTTGAAAGACATCATCCTGAATGATTTCATCAGACAAATCCTCGAAAAATAATTCTGATTCCTGTTCGTAGACATCTACGCCCAGAGAACCTATCTTACCCGTTTTGAGTCCCTCAGTCACGGCTTGAGTGTTAATTAGCGCACCGCGACTGGTGTTAATTAACATAACACCAGATTTCATTTGTGCGATCGCCTCAGCATTAATGAGATGATGAGTTTCTGGTGTTAAGGGACAATGCAAAGAAATAATGTCAGAGTTGGCAAATAATTCTGGCAACTCTACATACTTCCCACCCAATACCTCTAACTCAGAATTCTCATACATATCATAAGCCAGTAGATGACAACCAAACCCCCTCATGATTTTTCCTAAAATCAGACCGATTTTACCAGTCCCAATAATTCCCACAGTCCGTTCATTTAAGTTAAATCCCAGTAGTCCTTCCAGAGAAAAATTACCTTCTCTCACACGGTTATAAGCTCGGTGAATTTTGCGATTTAAGCTCAAAATCAATCCCGCCGTGTGTTCTGCTACACCATAGGGTGAATAGGCTGGAACACGTACAACCTTAATTCCTAACTTAGCGGCGGCTTTTAAGTCTACATTGTTAAACCCAGCACAACGCAGCGCAATTAAGCGCGTACCTCTGGCGGCTAAAATTTCCAGCGTTGGTGCATCAACTTGGTCATGGACAAATACACAAACCGCCGGAAAACCGGCGGTGAGGATAGCGGTATCTTGACTCAGACGAGGTTCAAAAAACACCAATTCATGTTTTTTGGGATAATTTGCAGCTTCTAAAAACTGTCTGTCATAAGCTTTGGTGCTGAAGACTGCTACTTTCATGCAAAACCTCAATATGTATGGCGCATGGTTTCCCATACATAATAGCTTGCACTCTTGTAGAGAAATTAGGTGTATGACACCAGCTAGATAGGGGTTTGACCTTGTTTTTCCCTGGTGCTACAACTACAGCAAAAATTAATGCTTCTGTTAATTATTTATTTTAGACACCCAATAGAGATAATATCTTTCACTATCCACCCATGACTTTTCAAAACTTTCAATAGGAACAATCTGTAAATTTTCGTGCTTTAAAGTCAGCTTTTTATTTAAAATTAATAAAATTCTATTTTTGTTATTTTTATTCTTCAATAATCCATTAATCTGTTCTAATATTTCTCCTTTTTCAACTGGTTTACGTCCCGATTTAAATAAAGTATAACTTCCTAAATCTTGCAACTCAGGATAATAAAATTTACGGTTAAGATAGCCAGATAATACAGCCATGTTTGCATCCCGACTAGCAACAATAAATTCATCATTTAATTTCTCTCTTTTGATATAATTTGCAGTCTCACGACTGGCAGAAAAAGGTATAATTATATCTCTAGCAAAACCGTATATTCCTCCTAGCAGTTGGGCATACAAAATTAGCATTAAAGCTATATTTTGCCATTTATGACCCCACATAAATAATCTTTCTGTAATCCGAAACTTATTGATAATAAAATCAGATTCATGGTAATATCTGCCCAGCCATAATGCAGCTATTAAAACTAAATAGAAATGCCCAAAATGTCTAGTATGTCCAGCAAATCTTAAATAAGTAAATGTTAACAATATCAAATTAGCTGTAATAAATAAAAATACAGAAAATGGTTTTTTCGATAATCTTATTACAGTCAAGACACAAATAAATATAACAATCAAGCTACAAACTATTAAATCCAGCCATCTTTTGTGGGGAACAATCAGAAAATAAGTACCAAATAATCTGCTGATACTTCTTAAAAAATGCTGAAAGTCTAATTGCAATAACCATCCATTATCTAAACCTCCGTGAAGATAACTATCAGATGGCGGAGTAATAGTTAAAATGGATAAAATAAAAGCAAATATAATAATGCTAATGCTCAAAAACAAATCATATCTCTGACTTTGATGTATGTATTGCTGACGATGTTCTCTATCAAAGCAAAACTCTACCAACAAAGTTAACGATAATGATAATGCGACTAATAGAGCATAAGCACTACTGTTAGCCAGTAACCCTAATAAAATTGCTAAATAAAGATAAGTCTTTTTCCTCGATGGAAAGACAGCACAAAAACCAAAAACAAACAACAAACTGAAAGCATAATTTCTCGAAATTAACAAATACTCATAAAAAGGAAAATATCCAAATGTAAAAATCAATTTTTGCTGATAATTAAAAGGACTGTATAACCAAAAAAGTATGACAGCTAAAATTGTGATGCTTAAATGAAAAATCTGCATGATCACAGGAGTATCAGCAATCATCCTGATGACAACCAAAGAAAAGTACCACAGAACAGGATGACCTTCATAGCGGATATTATTAATTAATTCCCCAAAGGATGTACTATCTCTCACAATTAACCAAGGATTTAGTTCATCTCTCCACATTGCATGGTTGATGATTCCTACTAAACCCAGCACAGAAAAAATAATTATAATCAACCAGGGAGAATCAGAAGATAACTGTGTAAAACGATTAATTAATTTTTTAGATGACATTTTTATGACTGTTTTCGATATTCATATCTACAAACAGTATCAGTATACAGTGAATATTACGGCAATGAATGCAAGTGTGTAAAATCTTGGATTCTAGATATAGTTAGAAAATCAATAGTTTTAAAATTATGGTCAAGTGCCGGCAGGCTACAGATTTTAGCTCCAATACTCAAATAAGCCTGGACGATTTTTGGAATTTCCACATGGCATCTATGATTATGAATTTGGGGTAAATTCAGGAAATATTGTGAGTGAGGATAAACTAAAATAGTTTTGTGCATCAAATCATTTTTTTGAAAATAATCATAGACACAAGCTGCTTCCCAGGTGCATTGTGTGAGTAATGAAGAGCAGCCAAAAAAATATTCACTACCACTCCAAATGAGATATTTAGCTAATCCTTCCCAAAGTAATAAGAGTGACTGGATATTACGATATTCTTTGGCGATACAAGCACGTCCAATTTCTACAGATGCTTGTAATACGCTGTCTGGAATTGTCTGAAGATTAAAAATATCAGCAGCATCAAATCCTAAACCTTGAGATGCCATTTTATAAGTTTGCATTCTGTAAGTACCAACAGTTTTACCAGTGGCTTTACAAATCAACATCAAATGATGACAAATGCTATCAAATTGATCTTCATCCATCTGTGTTAATTGGGAACAAGAAAAACCTAAACCTAACTCTAAATTAAATACTTCAAATCGCAAACGAAAAATAGATTCTAATTCTTGAGGCGTTAAAGCAATTTTCAGTATGTACTTATCAGTTTCTAGGATAGGAAAATCTTTAAAAGCAGAAGGATTGCTAAGTGGATAATCGATATATCTGTATGAAATTTCCATCTGTCTCTTAAAAAACAAAGGTGACAGGTGACAGGTAACAAGTGAAATTGAAGAGAATTTGATATGTTTGTTTCATTTGTAGCAGGTAGCATACCACCTGTTGGACATTTTTGAGTCAACGTAGGTTTATTATGAGCTTAAATTCCTAAAAAATCTGGCAATAGGATACAGAATTGCTCTAATATCAAGCTTACATAACTAGGGATTAGGGACTGGGGAATTGGGGAATTGGGGAATTGGGGAATTGGGGACTGGGGAGACAAGGTAGGAGGGGAGAAAAACTAATGACTAATGACTAATGACTATTGACTAATGACTATTGACTATTGACTAATGACTATTGACTATTGACTAAAGCACAAAACCCCCAGTTTGATGACTAGGGGTAAGATAAATTAAAACAGAGATTAGTAGTTAAATTACTGGGCAGATATCCTCAATTTTGATGATTATTAGTGTAGCGAACCCTAGTACCTGCCCAGAGTAATTTCTCTCGTAGCGTCTGATAGTAAGAGTTGTTCTCTCTTAGGATAATAAATTTAGCCAGACAATCAGCCATGCGGATGTCAACGCGATGTCCAGGCCAAATTGAGGTTGCTAAGACTCCATCCATCCATAATTTCGTCGTCAACTCATAGTCACCTAAAGGCCAAATACTCACAACAGAACCTGCGGGTAAAACTAGAGGACGACTAGAAAGACTCATCGGACAAATAGGCGTGATGGTAATTGCTTCCATACCATCGTGCATAATTGGCCCATTAGCAGAGACAGTATAACCTGTAGAACCTGTGGGAGTCGAAACAATTAGCCCATCACCCACATATTGATCTACCACTTCTCCATCAATTTCCATTTCTAGGATAGAGGTAATCATGCGATCGGCGGAAGCAGGTTTGACACAAAATTCATTCAACCCCAAAAAGCGTTCCGTTACAGGTTCTAAATTTGTGTGATGTCCTTCATACACTGCGGCTTGTAACATCATCCGCCGTTGAATAGCATACCTGTCTTCAAACAGCCGATCCCAAACTGCTTCCGTATCTTGAAATTCCTCTACTGATTCAGTTAAAAACCCTAAATGACCACCGACATTCACTCCCAAAATTGGGATACCAGCCGGTGCTAAATGTCTGGCACTAGTAAGGACTGTGCCATCACCACCGAGGACAATTGCCAGATCAATTGGTTGTCCTGCGGAAGCCAAAAATACCGGATAAGGATTATCTTTTGGCCCGCTTGGCCCCATTAAGACCTGACAATTGCGACTTTCTAGCTGTTTAGCACAAATTTCTGCCCAGCGTTTGCTCTGGGAGTCTCGCGCTTTATAAGCAATGATTATCTGCTTGAGTTGCACACGCAATTACCACTTCAGGAGATTAAACTGCTCCATATCGACGGTATCACGGTTACGATAAATGGCAAGCACGATCGCTAAACCTACCGCCGCTTCAGCAGCGGCCACAGTAATCACAAACACTGTGAAAACTTGACCCTTAATTAATGTTGAGTCAAGAAAGTTGGAAAATGCCATTAAATTCAAATTAACAGCATTCAGCAGTAACTCGATAGACATTAATACTCTGACGGCGTTACGGCTGGTAATTAAACCATAAATGCCAATGCAGAATAAAGCGGCTGCAAGTAGCAAAAAATATTGGAGTTGCATCAGTTCTCGTATCCCTTTTGAACAATCTGGCTTGTATTTATTCTTGAGTATCGCTACCAGCCCCGACAAGTTCTCTGGGGCGTTCTGGTAAGGTCAACACAGTTTGAGGCAATTCTGAAGGGGTGACTTCTGGTAAGTACTCACGACGCGCCAAAATAATCGCTCCTACCATTGCCATTAACAACAATACTGAAGCTAATTCAAAAGGTAATAAAAAGTCAGAAAAGAAATGCTCACCAATTAACACAATGGTGCTTTCTCCTGTCACTGGAGTAGTGGAGTAAGCCCAAGGTGTGGCTAACACCATTGTGCTTAACAGCGCGAACAAACCGACAGCCACGATCGCAGTCAGGATTTTTCTTACGCCAGCACTGGGGAAGGGGGTAAAATTCTGCCGCTTGTTCACCAACATAATGGCAAACAAAATCAGCACGTTGACTGCTCCCACGTAAATCAGCACTTGGGCGGCGGCGACAAAATCACCATTCAACAACAGGTACAAACCCGCGATGCTGATAAACACTCCTCCCAACATAAAGGCAGAATAAACAATGCTGGATGCTAGCACCACACCAAGGGCTGTTCCAATCATCATTACGGCCAGTATGCCGAAGGTAACAAGTTGTACTCCTTCCGCTAGATTCACTGTTTTTTGTCCTCAGTTAATAGTCAATAGTCAATAGTCTATAGTCAATAGTCAACAGTCTATAGGTAAAACACTATGGACTTTTGACTCTTGACTCTGAACTAATCTCATTTTTCCACTTGTTCTACTAGGTCTTCTGGACGTGCGCCAGCGCGGGGTGCATCGGCGGGTAGATCGTGGGGGTCGAGAACGCCTTTAGGTAGGTAAACCAATTCGCGTAATGGTGTGACCATTGGGTCATTTGTAACTTTGTAGGGCAGACGACCTAGAGCCACACTATCATAGTTGAGTTCATGGCGATCGTAGGCGGCTAACTCATACTCTTCTGTCATAGAAAGACAGTTTGTAGGACAATACTCCACGCAGTTACCGCAGAAAATACAAACCCCAAAGTCAATACTGTAGTGCTTGAGCTTTTTCTTTTTGGTAGCTTTGTCAAATTCCCAGTCAACTACAGGTAAGTTAATGGGGCAAACGCGCACACACACTTCACAGGCGATACACTTATCAAATTCATAGTGAATTCGACCGCGAAATCTTTCACCAGGAATGAGTTTTTCGTAAGGGTACTGTACAGTGACCGGACGGCGGCGCATATGGTCGAAGGTGACGGATAATCCTTGACCGATGTAACGGCCAGCTTGTATCGCTTCTTTGCCGTAATCAACAACTTGTTTGAGGAACTTTAGCATTTTGTCTCTCTCTCTTGGGAATTTTGGATTTTGGATTTTAGATTTTGGCATAAATCTAAAATCTCAAATCTCAAATTGGACTAACCACCGAAGGCGACGGGAAAAGCCAGTTTCAAAGCTGCGGTTAATAACAGATTTACTAACCCAACTGGTAACAAAAATTTCCATCCCAAATCTAGCAACTGGTCAATCCGTACCCGTGGTACTGTCCAGCGTAAGAGAATGGCAATGAAGATGAGGAAGTAAGCTTTGATTAGAGTCATGATGATACCCAAAGCAGCGTTAACTACTTCAAGTATGGGATTGACTTCAGTAATTCCTAACCAGCCTGCTAAAACATTGATGGGAATGGGAGAATCCCAACCACCTAAGTACAAAACTGCTACCAATAGAGCAGACAACACCAAGTTGACATAGGAACTGAGATAAAATAAGGCGAATTTCATCCCAGAGTATTCGGTTTGATAACCTGCAACTAGTTCTTCTTCAGCTTCTGGTAAGTCAAAGGGCAAGCGTTCGCATTCAGCTAAAGCCGCAATCCAGAAGATGAGAAAGCCCAAAGGTTGTCGCCAAATGTTCCAACCCAAAAGACCATAGCCGGACTGTTGGTTGACAATATCTACGGTGCTGAGGCTGTTAGACATCATAACGATCGCTAACACACTCAACGCCAAGGGAATTTCATAACTAATTGATTGCGCTGCTGCTCTCAAGCCACCCAATAGGGAGTATTTATTGTTGGAGGCGTAACCAGCCATCAATAATCCAATAGGTTGGATGCTTGATAAAGCAATCCACAGGAATATCCCTGTCCCAATATTGGTGATGACAATATTCTGTCCAAACGGAACAATTAAATAAGACAGAAACACTGGCAACACAACGAGAATGGGGCCGAGGGTAAATAACCAAGGGTCAGCTTGTGCCGGTACGATATCTTCTTTAAATACCAGCTTCAAACCGTCGGCGACGGGAGCTAATAAGCCCAAAGGCCCGATATATTCGGGGCCAATTCGCTGTTGTGCGGCGGCGGAAATCTTCCGTTCTAACCAAACACAAACAAGTACACCCACTGTTGCCCCAATGAGCATCAGGATCATGGGTAGAGGCATCCAAATTGCTTTAGCTGCCCCCTGTGGGAGTCCTAAATCCATCAAGGATTTAATAAAAGTTCCTTGGAGGTCAATTCCTGAATTCATGTTTCTGCTCTTTAAGTCATCAAGTCATGGTGCTGCACAATCATTAGTTAAACTAATAATTGAAATAACACCCATTTATCTCTCTGTTGAGATGACACCTGAGTTAATATTTTTTGCCAATACCCATGCCTAGTATATCGCCCGATGGTTTTTGGCTTCTGTAGCTACACAAGAACTTCTACTTATAGCTAGGATTGAGATTTGCTATGTCTTGGGTAATAGAGGATAGAAAAAGGTAAAAGTAAAAAGTAAAAAGGTAAAAGATTTTTTCTTTTGCCTTTTACCTTTTACCTTTGGACTTACTGCCCTTTCCCTTTTGGCAACAGTTTTCCATTGTCACGAGTTGATATTTACCAACCTGAGAGTGTAGTGAAGTGATGGACAATGGAACTAATCGTCCTAAGTGCCTTTATCCAGAAGTGTGGCAAAGTCGCTCAGTAATTCTCCCTCTGCGCCTCTTTAGCGTTGGTCAAGGGGTGTATAAGCAACGTCGTGATAACCGTTATAAACCTGAGTAGGACGGAAAATCCGGTTTTCTGCTAGCTGTTCTTTCCAGTGCGCTAGCCAACCAGCTACACGAGCGATCGCAAATATTGGTGTAAACAAATCTGTGGGAATTCCCATCTTTCTATACACCAAACCAGAGTAAAAGTCAACATTAGGATAAATTCCTTTGTGACCCAATTTCTCTTCCACCACCCGTTCCATTTCTTGGGCAATGTCGTAGTATTTATCTGCGCCAAACTTAGCAAATAATTGCTCGGCTAAGTCTTGCAGAATAATGGCTCTGGGGTCTTTAACTTTGTAGACACGATGACCAAAGCCCATGAGCTTCTGTTTATTTTGTAGCCGTTCCTCAACATAAGGGCGGACATTCTCCACAGAGCCAATTTCTTCCAACATTTGAATAACTTCTTCGTTAGCACCACCATGAAGCGGGCCGCCTAACGTTCCGACAGCACTAGCAACCACCGCGTAAGGGTCGGTTAAAGTGGAAGCTGTCACCCTAGCACTAAAGGTAGAAGCATTCATCGTATGCTCAACATGGAGAATCAAGCAGACATCAAAAATTTTCGCCGCTAATTCATCCGGTTCTTTCTCGTTGAGCATGTAGAGAAAATTGGCAGAATAATCTAAGTCATCGCGGGGTTTAACGGGGTCATTACCTTTCCGCATCAACTGAAATGCTGCCACCATTGTGGGAATTGTCGCGATGAGGCGCACCACAGAATCCCGAATATAGGCAGGATTATGTAAATCCCGCAGTGAATAGAACAAGCCTAAAGCCGCAGCAGAGGCTTGCAGCGCATCCATCGGATGACCGCTTTCTGGGAAGCATTTCATCATATCCCGAATGCGATATTTAATTCGCCTATGACAGCGAACTTCTTCCTCAAATGCTTGTAATTCATCTTTCGTGGGTAATTTTCCCCAGATTAAAAGATAAGCAGTTTCCAAGAATGTACTTTTAGCTGCTAGTTCCTCAATCCGAATGCCACGATACTCAAGTATTCCCTTCTGCCCATCTACATAACTGATACTCGATTGGGCGGCGGGAATGCCTTCTAAACCAGGCTTGTATTCGCACACCATCATGGCAACACCATTTGCTTAATGAAATATCCGACACGCTAACTTACCAGAAATGATGGTTGCCATAACAGTAACCTAGCTAACAACAATTCTTTAACAAATTATTGCCAAACTGTTATAGCAAGTACCTGGGAGGTGTCAACCAAAACATCTGACTTCTACCCACAGGTTCACCACTTTCTGGCAGTTTTACTCCGATCATACCTGCTTTTTTGAGGACTAAGCCGCCTTTAACTTCCCCCCATAGCAGAATTTCTGCCCAATTACTCAAACAAGGTTCATGTCCTACTACGGCTAATTGGGTGTTTGGGGCAAAATTTTTGGGTCGTAGCCAGTAATCTAACCAACTGGAAATATGACCATTGGGAGCTAGATGGTTTGATTCCTCCATCTGGGAACTCAATCCTACTTCTACGAGAATTTCGGCGGTTTGTCTAGCACGTACCAAAGGACTAGTGACAATCAAATCAAACTGTAAACCCAGTTTTACTAATCGCTGGGCGACCTTCTCCGTTTTTTGCCTTCCTTCTTTGGTCAGTTGGCGTTCCTCATCTTTTATTCCCGCCTGTTGTTCTTCCGCTATGCCATGACGAATCAGATACAGTTCCACAATAGTTAATGTTGAGTAAAAATAATCAAACTATAAAGATTCAAAAATTTGCCTTACTTGGCTCAAAGGGGTTTTGTTAGAAAAAGTATGTAAAACCTCGCCTTGTAAACTGTCTAAACGCATTTCATCCAATACCCCTTTAGGGATAGTCACTTGATGATAAATTTTGAATAGTAAATCAAACAAATCAACTTGATACAAGTATTGAATTACAGAAGTATCAACAATGACGTTAGGCACGAGCTAAATCCTCAGCTAGTTCTGCCTCTGTAAGTTTGAAAGTATCAATACCGTAATTGGCTAGTTGTGCCAGAAAAGCAACTTTAGGAATACCTGCCAAATGAGCTGCCGATCCAGAAGAAAGTCTACCTATTTCGTACAATTTCATAGCAGCAGCCAAAAGAAATTCTTTTTGTAGCTGTTCAGGTTCTAATTTGAGAGCTAATACAGTTTCTTCTGAAATATTTAAAGTAAGTTGATACATGATAACTGCTTTGCCTCTTAATAGTTAAAGATAACAAACATAGGCAGCCTAGAAATTTATTTCTAGGCTACAAAATTAAAATCAGTCCAAGTTGCAGAACTACTATTTTCAAACAGTTTACATAAACTTGAACCGATTACTAGTAATTTAATCCCAACTCTATTCAGACTGAATTGGGTTATCTTTAGGATTCACTAATTTCAGTAACTTCTGCTTAATTTGTGCATCGAATACTTCCCACTTCATTCTGGCATAAGCAGAGTTTTCATTTCCTCCAGATAAAAATCCCATCGGAATTTCAAAGCCGCCAGCACCTGTTCTTCCACCACCAAAAAATCGTCCGGTGCTATCTTGACCAAAGGCTTCTTTGATAAATTCATCAGGGTCAAGGGTGAGTTTGGTAGTTCTCAGCGAACCAATCACTACTTCTAGTTCATCATCTTCATCGTGAACAATGCCATAAACTACGGCAGTATGCACGTTTTCTTCTGTCACTAGAAAATCTGCGGCTTGGGGGATAGCGTCGCGGTCATCATAGCGTAAGTACCCAACACCAGCAATGGAAAAGTTATTTTGGACGATCCGATTTTTCAGCGATCGCTCAATCACATCCATCACCCGCTTGGAACGGTTAGCCTGAAGAATTGCATTCAGCAGTTGGGCATCATAAAATCGGCTCAGATAAGCTGCTGCCATAAAGTCTTCTTCTTGGGCTTGCATCAGGCGATTCGTGTCTGAGCGTAAACCGTGCATCAAAGCCGTAGCGCATTTGACGTGCTGACTAATGCTACTATCTAAAGCCAATAACCCAGATTGCAGATACTGTGTAAAAATTGTGGCTGTAGCGCGTACATAAGGACGCACATCCACAAACTCTGATTTGAGTTCGGCTTGTAAGCTGTGATGGTCGATTACGGCTACTATCGGTATGCCTGCTTGCTCTACAGATGTCAGTAGTTGACTGGTTGTTCCTTGGTTATCAATTAAAACTAAACCTTGATAACAAGATAAATCTTTCGTTTTGATAGTTTGTGGTGTCCAGCGTTGTGCAGGTAGTCCTGTAAGCTTCACTAAAGCAATATTTTCTTGGTGACTTAATGTACCAGCGTAAATAATCTCACACTTGATATCGTATTGCTGGGCAATTAGCTGGTAAGTCCAGGCACAAGAAAGGGCATCAGGATCAGGAAAATCTTGCAAAATGATCAACTGACGCTCATGTCGGTGCGATAGTAAGGTCTTTTGCAATTCTTCTGATTTTTGAAATGCTAGCGAATTGCTACGTTGTCCTACATATATTCCTACCGCTTCAGGTGTAGATGTTGACAAGACAGGTTTAGCCAGCGATATTTCTGTTTCTTTGTCTACGTCTGGTTCCTCCGGATTGGACTCCGTAGTCAATGAAAAACTATCAGACTGCTTAATAAAAGAAGAATTCAATTGCATAGTATGATTTGTTCTAAGTGTGAGGCTCTATAAATTTTGTTTAGAGTCACTACAATCAGCACTTGACTGCTCCAACCCCACATCCTGATCTTCGCAAAAATCTGAGCAGATAGGGATGTATATCACGGTATATTTTTTGTCAAGCAGATAGTTCACCAATTTGCTTAATTTTACCAGAAGGCATATCAAGGCTGAAAATAAATCATTTTGGTCTAGTCAAGCGCATCTACCATAATCAATAATCCGTAGATCGGCTATGTAATTTAATCAATAGGTGGAGTATGTAGAGTCATGAATTTTATAAAACAGAATTATGAGACTATTTGTCTGCAAAATTAAAATTACTAATATTTCTGAGAGAAAGTAAATTTTTAGTTTAGTTAAAAAATATATTAATGCCTGGCGTTTCAAGGCACAGTCTTCATTGTAGCCCTTCACGAACGCTCAGAAGACTGATTTCGGGAAACACAAGCAACTCTAAATTTCAGATGCCGCAAATATTTTTGAGAAGTTCAGCTTTTATTAGGAGTTTATGAGTTATAATTGGTTGCTGGCAGATTAATAGTGTTTATGTTACGTTTTCGCCCAAGGAAATTCACAACAAAGTCCCTAAAATCTACATCCAACCAGATCCGCGCGGAACTAGTACCCGGATATAGTGACAAAGCTACCGGGTACTAGGAGTTGTCAGGTTGATGTTCACATTAGAGTCCTATAACATATTTTTGCCACTCTTGATGCAGTCCACTCTTCAAATGCTTACTAACCTCAAAGTAGAGACTACTGTAAGGTTGCCGAGGCTGGTGGCGCAAAAGCATATGTGCTTCTTGGGGTGTTCTACTACCCTTTTTGACGTTACAGCGAACACAAGCTGTAACAATGTTTTCCCAGGTATCACCTCCACCACGCGATCGCGGGATCACATGATCTAATGTCAGTTCATCGCCTGTATAACCGCAGTATTGACAAGTATGCCCATCGCGGTGCAATATATTTCGGCGAGTAAGAGGTATTTCCTTATAAGGAACACGCACATAATGGCGCAACCTAATTACGGTGGGTAAAGGGAAATCTGTATAGAGAAACCTACCGTTGTGTTCAACACGTTCTGCTTTGCCCTTGATCAACAGAACCGTAGCACGACGCCAGCTCGTTATATTGAGCGGTTCGTAAGAGGCATTTAGGACTAAAACCTTCCCCATTGATTGACGCTCAAGGTATTAGTTTTACATATATTAACACGAATCTCCGTTCATTGGGAGATGAGAATAAATTATACTTCCTCCATAATTTCTGAAAATATACAGATAGAAGAAGATAATTGCTGACATGATCAGCCAAAATACCCTTTCCGTAATGCTTTCAACATCATTGCGAAAGGCTTTATCCTTCTTGAACCTCATATCTAGTTTGAAACATAAATTAATAAACATACTATTGAGAGTTCATCTGTAAATTGCCAATTGACCTCAATGTTCTTACCAACCAGGAGATGTCAGCAGCAACTACCATGTAATCTCTACCACTACCAAATCTATCTGATGGCGCAAAGTGAATCATTACTTGTCAACAAGGGTAGGAAATTCTTAATTACGAAACCAACTATAGGAATCATAGTTGATTTCTGAAAAAACTCGGTGCGTCTCTGTTACTTCTTTTCCTGTTCCCCGTTTCCTGTTCCCTGTTCCCCACCTACGCAAATCATTTCAATAATCAAGTCGGATTCCTATATATTTCTATTTATTCCGTAATCAAGGTTAAACTTGTTGACTAAATTTGATATATCTCACGCAATTGAATATAAAAATTAATAACAAAACTAAGAACCTCAAGAGTGGTGAGAGAGAGGGAGGAGAAATGTTCAGTCACAAACAAACATCTAGCATGGCTGCTCATCAACAGTGTGACACCTATGCTTGGTTTTCCCAGCGAGCGTGGGTGGAAATAGACCTAGAGGCTCTAACTCACAACGTACAACAAATTAAGCAAATCTTATCACCACATACTCAATTGATGGCTGTGGTCAAAGCTGATGCTTATGGTCATGGTGCAGTTACAGTTGCTCAAGTAGCATTACAAGCAGGTGCAACCTGGTTGGGAGTTGCTACCGTTCCTGAAGGGATTCAACTCAGAGAAGGTGGGATTAAAGCCCCGATATTGGTTTTAGGTGCAACCCACACTCCAGAACAAATTCATGCGATCGCTCATTGGCAACTCCAACCAACAATCGGTAGTCCCAAACAAGCTTTAATAATCTCTAACACCTTAGAAAATATTCAATATGGTTCACCCATTCCTGTGCATATTAAATTAGATACAGGAATGTCTAGGCTAGGTACTGACTGGCAAAAAGCTGGAGAATTTGTGCAATTAGTGGATCGCCTACCTCATCTTGAAATCGCCAGCATTTACTCCCACTTAGCGACAGCAGACAGCCCAGATAGGACAATTATGCAGCAGCAGCATCAGAGATTTGAAGAGGCGATCGCTCAGATTAAAGCTTTAGGTATCAAAATTCCTAGCTTGCACTTAGCTAACTCAGCTGCTACCCTTGCAGACTCAACATTACACTACGACTTAGTGCGCGCTGGTCTTGCTGTGTATGGACTATACCCAGCCCCACATTTACAACATACTATAAACCTCAAGCCTGTTCTCCAACTCAAAGCCAGAATTACTCATATTAAAACCATTGCTGCTGGTATAGGTGTCAGCTACGGTCATCAATTCATTGCGCCTAGTGAAATGCGTCTGGCCGTTGTTGGTATTGGTTACGCAGACGGTGTACCACGTAATCTTTCCAATCAGATGCAGGTATTAATTCGTGGTCAGCAAGTGCCACAAGTTGGTGCAATCACTATGGATCAGTTAATGATAGATGTCAGCACCATTCCAGATTTACAAGAAGGAGAAGTCGTCACTTTGCTTGGAGGAGAAGGCAACCGAAAAATTTCAGCCGATGACTGGGCAGAAAAATTAAATACAATCTCCTGGGAAATTTTGTGCGGATTTAAACATCGTCTGCCACGATTGGCTGTAATGTAGTTAGTTGAAGAGTTGAAGGGAGCTTGGGTATAGCTGATTGATTTTGACTATTCCTATTCCCTTTAAATATATGTTATGTTATTATAGATTGCTGATGCGGATGTGGCGGAATTGGCAGACGCGCTAGATTTAGGTTCTAGTTCCGAAAGGAGTGAAGGTTCAAGTCCTTTCATCCGCATAACTTAATCACATAAATAAGCAAACTACAGAAATCTTGCAAAAAGATTTAGATTTTTATATTTGTCCATACATCACTTGCCCAAATTACCTTCTAGAGTGGTTGCTACTAGACTAAAAGCAAGTGAAGATGAGGTGGACTGGGAAAAAATCAACTGCATCAATTCCCGTAAAGCATTTTGATAACGATGAAACTTAAATCGATGTACAGTAGACTTGTCTACGGAAGATAAAACGTGAGCAATGAAAACGTCGCTTATCCGCTCACTAAATTTCTTTTAAAGATAGGTCTAGTGTATTTGTCGTTGGTGGCTCTTGAATCTACAGTATAAGGCCTGCGTCTAATTTATGCTCAAACATCCGTTCAGCAATTTCGTCCTCCCGGAGACGTTTCCACGGAATCTTCATGGGTTGATTCATTCGGGAACAATATTTGACTAGATATAATAAACGTGAAGAGAGCCTTTTGTCCAATCATCAGTGGCAACACGATTAACTTATGGTGCCAGCGTAAAGTCGAAACAGGTGATATCAAACCAAAACATATGAAAGCATTGCGGCAGAAGTTTACTCATCAGTGATTGGGAAAAGTTTCACAACTTTGTCAAAGAGTATGCCAATGGAACCCAGAGTAAGATGGCACTTTCATGAGTAGGAGAGATTGCCATCGGACATTCCCAGGTATAGCAGAAGATAATATTGTGGCGTAGAAAGCCTGACAGTGGGGAGTTGGAGGGGTGGAGAAAAAAAGAGACGAAAAAATTTTAGAAAAGGAGTTGACACACCAAGTCGGATTAGATATATTGAATAAGTGCCTGAGAGACGAGCGCGACGAAGCGCAGTCCGGGGCGACCGAACCTTGAAAAAATTATAGTTTGAAAGCCAGAAAAAAACAACTAGCCTGCGTCAAGAAAAATACACACCAGGCTGAGGTGTAGAAAGAGCAGCCAAAGAAAGAGCTAAACAAACGATTCTATACAAAACGGAGAGTTTGATCCTGGCTCAGGATGAACGCTGGCGGTATGCTTAACACATGCAAGTCGAACGGTCACTTAGGTGATAGTGGCGGACGGGTGAGTAACGCGTGAGAATCTAGCTCTAGGTCGGGGACAACCACTGGAAACGGTGGCTAATACCGGATGTGCCGGAAGGTAAAAGATTTATTGCCTAGAGATGAGCTCGCGTCTGATTAGCTAGTTGGTGTGGTAAGAGCGCACCAAGGCGACGATCAGTAGCTGGTCTGAGAGGATGATCAGCCACACTGGGACTGAGACACGGCCCAGACTCCTACGGGAGGCAGCAGTGGGGAATTTTCCGCAATGGGCGAAAGCCTGACGGAGCAATACCGCGTGAGGGAGGAAGGCTCTTGGGTTGTAAACCTCTTTTCTCAAGGAATAAGAACTGAAGGTACTTGAGGAATAAGCATCGGCTAACTCCGTGCCAGCAGCCGCGGTAATACGGAGGATGCAAGCGTTATCCGGAATGATTGGGCGTAAAGGGTCCGCAGGTGGCATTGTGTGTCTGCTGTTAAAGAGTGAGGCTCAACCTCATAAAAGCAGTGGAAACTACAAAGCTAGAGTGCGTTCGGGGTAGCAGGAATTCCTGGTGTAGCGGTGAAATGCGTAGAGATCAGGAAGAACACCGGTGGCGAAAGCGTGCTACTAGGCCGTAACTGACACTGAGGGACGAAAGCTAGGGGAGCGAATGGGATTAGATACCCCAGTAGTCCTAGCCGTAAACGATGGATACTAGGCGTGGCTTGTATCGACCCGAGCCGTGCCGGAGCTAACGCGTTAAGTATCCCGCCTGGGGAGTACGCACGCAAGTGTGAAACTCAAAGGAATTGACGGGGGCCCGCACAAGCGGTGGAGTATGTGGTTTAATTCGATGCAACGCGAAGAACCTTACCAAGACTTGACATGTCGCGAATCCTTCTGAAAGGAAGGAGTGCCTTAGGGAGCGCGAACACAGGTGGTGCATGGCTGTCGTCAGCTCGTGTCGTGAGATGTTGGGTTAAGTCCCGCAACGAGCGCAACCCTCGTTTTTAGTTGCCAGCATTAAGTTGGGCACTCTAGAGAGACTGCCGGTGACAAACCGGAGGAAGGTGGGGATGACGTCAAGTCAGCATGCCCCTTACGTCTTGGGCTACACACGTACTACAATGCTACGGACAAAGGGCAGCTACACAGCGATGTGATGCAAATCCAAGAAACCGTAGCTCAGTTCAGATCGAAGGCTGCAACTCGCCTTCGTGAAGGAGGAATCGCTAGTAATTGCAGGTCAGCATACTGCAGTGAATTCGTTCCCGGGCCTTGTACACACCGCCCGTCACACCATGGAAGCTGGTCACGCCCGAAGTCATTACCTCAACCTTTCGAGGAGGGGGATGCCTAAGGTAGGACTGGTGACTGGGGTGAAGTCGTAACAAGGTAGCCGTACCGGAAGGTGTGGCTGGATCACCTCCTTTTAGGGAGACCTACCCAAATCAGAAATCGAAAGCCGAAAGCTGGAAGTGAAAGGCGAAAAACCAAAAGCGAAAAGCTAAAAGCAAATAGAGACTGAGATGGTCTACTCTAGGTCGGTCGCAGAAGTTGAAAGGCTTTCAAACTAATAATGAGGTTCGTATGGGCTATTAGCTCAGGTGGTTAGAGCGCACCCCTGATAAGGGTGAGGTCCCTGGTTCGAGTCCAGGATGGCCCACCTGAAGCAATGAAAAATTCAAAATACAAAATTCAAAATGGTTTATTTAATTTTGAATTTTGAATTTTTAATTTTGAATTGTGTGGGGGGGTTTAGCTCAGTTGGTAGAGCGCCTGCTTTGCAAGCAGGATGTCAGCGGTTCGAGTCCGCTAACCTCCACATGAAAAGAAGCAAGAAAAGCTTCGAGAAACAGAGAAAGAATCAGCAACTAACTCTTGTTAGACTGCTGAGGGAACTCAGCCAGAACCTTGAAAACTGCATAGAAACGCGATTAGAGCAGGCAGACACAAGTATTGGAAAGATATAAAGTGTTTGCAGGATAGAAACCAATTGTGAAGTGGTCAAGCGAATAAGAGCTAATGGTGGATACCTAGGCACACAGAGGCGAAGAAGGACGTGGTTACCGACGAAATACTCCGGGGAGTTGGAAGCAAACTATGAGCCGGAGGTGTCCGAATGGGGCAACCCTGAATACTACCTGTTGAATATATAGACAGGAAAGAGCCAACCCAGCGAACTGAAACATCTTAGTAGCTGGAGGAAAAGAAATCAAAAGAGATTCCCTAAGTAGTGGTGAGCGAAAGGGGAAGAGCCTAAACCAGTCGGTTTACTGACTGGGGTAGTGGGACAGCAAAAACGAATCGCTAAGGTTAGACGAAGCATTGAAAAGATGCACCAGAGAAAGTGAGAGTCTTGTAGTCGAAAACCAAAGGATAGGAGCTGAATCCCGAGTAGCATGGGGCACGAGGAATCCCATGTGAATCAGCGAGGACCATCTCGTAAGGCTAAATACTACTGTGTGACCGATAGAGAACAAGTACCGCGAGGGAAAGGTGAAAAGAACCCCGAAAGGGGAGTGAAATAGAACATGAAACCATAAGCTTACAAGCAGTGGGAGTCCGATTAAACGGATGACCGCGTGCCTGTTGAAGAA